>DAHWQF010000849.1 GCA_027334785.1 Acidimicrobiaceae bacterium | reverse complement strand
GTGGAAGCGCATCTCCCGCTCCTCTCCACCTACATGGGCCACGCCTGCCCGGAGCACACGTACTGGTATCTCTCGGCGACCCCCGAGCTGCTGTCCCTGGCGGCCCGCCGGCGTGAGCAGGTGGCGAGGAGACGATCGTGAGCGCGCTCCCCCGACCCTGGAGGCATGGTTCACCGACCGTCTCGTCGGTCAGCGACATGCAAGCCCCAACACAATCGCCGCATACCGCGACGCCTGGCGCCTGCTGCTCGGCTTCATCCAAGAGAAGACGGGAACCCAGCCCAGCCAGCTCGACATCGCCGATCTCGACGTCGAGTTGATCGGGGAGTTCCTCACCCACTTGGAAGAGGAACGACACAACAGTGTCCGCACCCGCAACGCTCGGCTGGCGGCGATTCGGTCCTTCTTCCGTTACGCAGCCCTCCGCCATCCCGAGCACGCCGGGCTTATCGCCCGGGTGCTCTCGATCCCGACCAAGCGAGCCGTGCGAAAGGAGGTCCGACACCTCGACGACGATGAGGTCGACGCGTTGCTCGCCGCGCCGGACCGGGGCACCTGGACGGGCAGGCGGGACCACGTCCTGCTCGACGTGGCCGTCCAGACCGGCCTTCGAGTGTCCGAGGTGACGGGATTGCGCGTTGGCGACGTGGAGTTGGGCACCGGGGCGCACGTTCGCTGCCTCGGCAAGGGCCGCAAGCTGCGCTGGACGCAAACCGTCATGGCTAGACACCTGGTCGCGTCGTGAGCGAGGTTGCCGCGTTACCGGCTTCTGACCTAGATCCGCGAGTTATCTGTTGAAACGAGGCTTGAAAGACGCGACGAAGTGCCTTTCACCTGCGAAGATG
>DAHWQF010000848.1 GCA_027334785.1 Acidimicrobiaceae bacterium | reverse complement strand
GCGCCTCGGCGGCGCTCACTTCGGCCGCCTAGCGAAGATCACGTCCAAGGACTCGGGCCGATAGGCCGACTGTGGTGGCGTGGGCCGGGGCTCGGCGCGGCGCTGGTAATGGGCGAGCACGCGAGCGATCACGTCTTCGGGCAGGGGGGAGACGTAGATCTGGGTAGTCGGCAGCCGCGCGTGCCCAAGCACCCATTGCACGTCGGTGAGCGCCATGTCGGGGTCCTGGGCCATCCGGTAGGCCGCGGTGTGCCGCAGGTCGTGCAGGGACCAGTTGGCCCCCAGAGCCTCGTTGGCCCGGGCGAACATGCGGTAAGCGGCGTGGTAGGCCAAGGCCCGGAACGGCGGGCGGAGCGTCCACCAAAGCGGCTGGTCTGGCCCAGTTGGGACCAGGCCCTCGAGGGCTGCCTGGTAGAGCCGGAGCCACACGAAGGCGTCTGGGGACGCCGGTAGTTGTTGCAACGCCCGGGAGCCTTTGCGGACCACCGTGATCAGCTGCTGCCCGGGGTAGGCGTCGCCGCTCAGCGCGCCGAGCAACTCCGATGCCCGGGCACCTGTCGACACCCAGAACGCCACCAACGCCCGGTCCCGGTCCGAGCCGAGCAGGGCGAACAGCTCGTTGAACTTGTCGTCGGGGATCCGGCGGGGACGGCGCGGGGCGAGGCGCGGCCGGAAGAGCCCCGACCGCTGTTGGCAGAAGGGCTCCATCGGGTTGTGGTGCTCGTTGGCGCGGCGCCCCCGGCCTCGGGACAGGGGGAACGGGTTCACCATCGGCCCCGAGCCAGTTTCGAGGTGGAACTCGTAGAAGCTCCGCAGCACAGCCTCGCTGTGCGCCCGGGTGGCTGCTGCG
>DAHWQF010000847.1 GCA_027334785.1 Acidimicrobiaceae bacterium | reverse complement strand
GCCGAGGTGGCCGGCGCTGCCAGCACGGCGGACGCCCACCACGTGACAGCTCCTGCACCAGACGGTGGGGGGGCCACCCGTTGCATGGAGCTCGCCCTGGCAGACGCCCAGATCTCGGCGTCCGAAGTGACCCACATAAACGCTCACGGCACCTCGACGCCCTTGAACGACGCCGCCGAGGCCGAGGCCATCCACAAGGCCTTCGGCTCACCGGGCCCGGCCGTCACCTCGATAAAGGGTGTCATCGGCCACACCCTCGCCGCCGCTGGCGCCATCGAGGTCGTTGCCGTAGCCCTCTCCATCCAGCACCACCTGATCCCCCCGACCGCTGGCACGACCAACGTCGACCCTTCCTGCGAGATCGACGTCGTGACCGGAGGGCCGCGCGACTGGGTGCCCGGCCCGGTCGTGTCCAACTCCTTCGGCTTTGGCGGCCACAACGGCTCGATCGTGATCGTCCCGCCGGAGTAGCCGGCGTCTCGCCGGGCGAGGTCGGGCCGACGGGGGCCTGCGCCCGGCGTTCTCAGCACCCTCCGCGCCGGCAGGGCAGACTGTCATAACCATGGACATCGTCTCAGCCCTTTTCATAGAGAACTTCGACCTCCGCCCCGTGCCCGGCCCCTCGACGCGAGTCGACTTGATCGGCGCCATGTTCTCCATGCCGGCGCCGGCGCCCCCACCTGTCACGGTGACGCCCCACCTCATCGTCCTGATCCGCTCGAGGCGTGACGACCCGCCGGACGGGGTGCTCGAGGTCATTTTCCGGGACGAAGCGGGAGAACAGGTGGCCCGCAACGTTTCGCCCTTCAACGTGGAGCCCGGCAAGTTCACCTACCGGCTGGTGCGGGGCGA
>DAHWQF010000846.1 GCA_027334785.1 Acidimicrobiaceae bacterium | reverse complement strand
CAAGATGTTCCACCTCCTGGACTCGCTGCCGGGCCTCATCGTGATCTATACCGCGACATCTGTGCCCTTCGCCGTGGTCATGATGCGGGGCTTCTTCCAGCGGAGCCCGGGCGAGCTGGCGGACGCAGCCCGTATCGACGGTGCGAGTGAGTGGGCGGTGTTCCTCCGGGTCATGGTGCCCCTGGTCCGCCCGGCGATCCTCACCTTGGCGGTGTTCCAGTTCCTCTTCAGCTGGAACGAGTTCCTCCTCGCAGAGACCTTCCTCAGCTCGTCAAGCAAACTGACGCTACAACCGAGGATCTACGCGATCGTCGGCATGTACTCCACCAACTGGCCCCTCCTTTGTGCGTCACTTGTCATCGCAATGTTGCCCATCGTGGTGCTCTACGCGCTGATCCAACGCAGGTTCGTGGCCGGGCTGACCGCCGGCGCCCTCCGAGGCCGAGCACCGGCCGCGATTGGGGTAGAGCCAGGCGTCTCTGTCCTGCAGCTCCGCTCGGTGCTCAACCTCCGCAATACCATCGGCACGAATCGAGTGCATGTCTGTTCAGGTGTAGCAAGAAGAAGAGGCTTGAGGGTTGAATTGAAGCTGGCCAAAAGCGTCGGCGACTGCCCCCTGTTGCCCACGCACGGGTTAGCGGCAGGGCGGGGAATATGCCATCCCCTGCACGTACTCCGTCCACTCGGCCCGGGTTATCGGGCTTGTCGGGAGCGAACATATCCGGGAGGCGACAGAAGAAGCACGGTAGTCCCAAAAGGTGAGGGTCTGGTCCGAGCCGCTCGCTCGGTTCGCTGAGGTCCCACAGCCGGACGGTGTCGTCGGCGCTCCCGGCGATCAGCGTGCGCCCGTTGGG
>DAHWQF010000845.1 GCA_027334785.1 Acidimicrobiaceae bacterium | reverse complement strand
GAGGGGGCGACGGCCACCGACCTTGTCCTCACGGTCGCCGAGCTGCTCCGCCGTGAGGGGGTGGTGGGGAAGTTCGTCGAGTTTTACGGGGAAGGAGTGGCCAAGGTGCCCGTCTACAACCGGGCGACGATCGGGAACATGTCTCCCGAGTACGGTTCGACCTGTGCGATCTTCCCCATAGACGACGAGACCCTCCGGTACCTGCGCCTCACCGGCCGCTCGGAGGAGCACGTGAAGATCGTGGAGGCTTACGCCAAGGATCAGGGCCTCTGGCTCGAGCCCTCCGTCGAGGCGGCCTACTCGGTCCGGGTGGAGCTGGACCTGTCCAGCGTCGAACCCAGCTTGGCCGGCCCGGCCAGGCCTCAGGACCGGGTCCCCTTGCGCCGGGCCAAGGCCGCCTTCGGCGAGTCGCTCGCCAAGATCTTGGAGAAAGCGCCGGCGGGCGCGGCCGGCGGGCGTGCTCGGGTGGAGACGGGAGGGAGCAGCTACGAGCTGGCCCATGGGTCCGTGGTTATCGCGGCGATAACCAGTTGCACCAATACCTCCAACCCTGACGTCATGGTGGCAGCGGGCCTAGTGGCCAAAAAGGCCGTAGAAGAGGGGCTCTCGGTGAAGCCCTGGGTGAAGACCTCGCTCGCCCCCGGTTCCAAGGTCGTGGTCGATTACTACGAACGGGCGGGGCTCTCGCCCTACCTCGACAAGCTCGGGTTCTCTTTGGTCGGCTACGGGTGCACGACCTGCATCGGCAACAGCGGCCCGCTCCTGCCAGGGGTCTCAGAGGCGGTGGCCGAGGGGAGCCTCGCCGCCGTGGCCGTGCTGTCAGGCAACCGCAACTTCGAGGGCCGCATCCACCCCGACGTG
>DAHWQF010000844.1 GCA_027334785.1 Acidimicrobiaceae bacterium | reverse complement strand
GTCGCGGGGACCAGGGCCAGCGCGAGCGTGGCGGCAACGGCCGGCAGGACAGCCCCGGCGCACCGCAAGAGTGGTTTGCTCATGCAACTACCTCCTGCTGTGGAATTGATCAAAAGAAAACCTTTTCCTCCCCACCTGGGAGTGTACTGCCGGCTCTAGGGCGCGTCAAGGCGGCCTCCGGGGATCGCCTAGCGAAAAACCTTTTCTTGGAGCTGGTTGCGGGTCAGCCCCCGGGTGGGCCGGCACTATCCGCTGGGTGAGCCGGCACTATTCCCTGGGTGAGCCGGCACTTTCCCCGGGTGGGCCGGCGCCGGCCACCTCGGCAGTCCATGCCGCCAGGTCTCGGCCTGCGGGCCCCGGGTCGGAAGGCACTTGCGGGAACGGCCAGAATCCGAGGGCGAAGCGGAACGGCCCGCGCCGGAGCACGTACTGCTCGAGGGGCCCCGGCCCGCAGGAGGCCGAACCGAGGCCGTGCTGGCGGTGGTCGAGTTGCAGCCAGAGGCGTGGCTCGGGGACCAGTTCGTCGCGGTGCCTCGCGGCGGCCAGGGCGGAAGTGGACCAGCGGTGAACGCTGAAGCCGAAGCGCGGGGCCCCCGCGACCAGAAGTCCGCGACGGCCGTCGGAGAGCTGGCACCAGCGTGTCTCGCTGCGGTGGCCGTTTTCTTGGGGCACGACGTAGGGCGTCTCGAGTTCGTCAACCGGAGCGCGGTAACGCCCGACCCGCCCCGCCGACATCGAGTCCGGGTAGGTCTCGTGCGGCCCGAGGCCGTACCAGCTCACCTCGTTGAACGTCTCTGCTAGGGCCATCGCCAGGCCGACGCGGGCGAAGGTCGCCGGCGCCTCTCCCTCGGGCCGGCCCTCGACCAC
>DAHWQF010000843.1 GCA_027334785.1 Acidimicrobiaceae bacterium | reverse complement strand
TCGAAGAGGAGCCTGAGCATGTGGTCCCGCAGCACGGCCACGCCGACCACGCAGGGAAGGTACGAGCTGCTCACTCCACACATCCTACTGCAGGGGCGGGATGGCAACGAGCGGTTGGTTCTGCCTCGCCCGCTCCCAGTTGGCGAGCAGGTCGTCCCGGTGCGCCCGTGCCCAATCGAGCACCAGCCCAAGGGCGCGGGGCTCGAGGTCGCCCGCAAGCACTGCCCCGTCGACCGACACCGAAGCACGAAGCCCAGCGTGGTGGGCATGAAAGTGTGCTACAGGATGGTCCCGCTAGTTCCAGTACATGTAGATCACGACACCGTAGAAGGCGCTCACCCGTGGCATGTGCCAACCAGGGTAGACGGGTCAGAATACCGGGGGCGCGAAGGCCGATCCCGGCGCTGCGGTGCCTATTCCGGTATCATGCCGACCTCCGCGTTATGCCGACCTCAGGGGGTAGTCGTTGCTCGAGGCGGTGATCGGGCGAACCAGGTCGGCATAACGCGGGTCAGCTGAGCCATGCTCCTTGCTCCGACTATCGAGAAGGAGGAGCTATGACCAGAAGGGGCACAGGGGCACAGCGGACCGGGAGGAGCGGGCCACTGGGGCCGTTTGCAGACGATTACGTGGCCAGGCTAAGGGCCAGTGGTTACGCAGCACGCTCAGTCACCAGTGCGCTGAGGGACCTGGGCCGCCTCAGCCAGTGGCTGGAGGGGCGCCGGCTAAGCGCGGCAGACCTTAGCAAGGAGCGGCTCGAGGAGTTCCTCGCTCAGCTGCCACGACGGCGCGGTGGTGGTAGCCCTTGCTCCGGTCGGGCGCTCGGCCAGGTGCTCGAGGTCCTGGGCGAGGCCGACGAGGGGAGCTG
>DAHWQF010000842.1 GCA_027334785.1 Acidimicrobiaceae bacterium | reverse complement strand
CAATGGCAATCACGATGGATGCAACTTCCAACGTGGTGCCTGCTGGGACTTCAGGAACCCCAGCAGCATCGGCAAGCAGTAATACACCTTGGACGTATCCAACAACCACGATGCAGGAACCAGGCTACACAAATGGGACATTTATAATGGCTGCTACCAACGACGTGGAGCATTTAAACATATATCAAGCCACTGACGTTTACAGTTTCTATCTTCTCGACGAAGTATATGATTCTGCAACAAACCTTCTTCCGAATGAGACAATCTCACCTTGGCTAGCAACAAGCTGGACTGAATACAATGTTACCAATATGTCAGCTTCTTCTGCAACAAGCACATTCCTAGGGCTAGCAGGATCCGGAAATCTCACTACTTTTGATCCTCTGAATGGCCAGTACTCACCAGTGAAATACGTCTACCAAGTGAACATAAGGCCGGGAGTACAATGGACAGATTATTCCCCAGGAGTATCAACATATGTTTACTCAAACCATACATCATTCAATGGGCCAAATGGAAATCCTCATAGCTACACATACAGGTATCCCTCTGTCACAATGCAGACTTACTACGTACAGTCAGCAGACTTTATACTATCATGGAAGATACTCCAATCAGCCTTTGATTATAGCGGCTCATTCCCAAATATTGTGAACGCTGTACCTGTTAACAATACAACTGTCGATTTTTACTTGAGCAACCAAAGTGCGACTTTCCTGACATATACACTCGAGACACCCATACTCCCCTATCATATCTGGGTCAGTCACGATTATTCCTCATCCCCAGGAGCATGGAATTATACAGCATCACTGCCAGCTGCAAACTCATACAATGCATGGGATGTCGGATATAATGCAGCTACCGGA
>DAHWQF010000841.1 GCA_027334785.1 Acidimicrobiaceae bacterium | reverse complement strand
CGGTGCTGACTATGCGGTCGTGGCCAAGCGCAACCCGGCTGCCTGGCGGGCCTGCCGGGACATCCCCGCGGAGTCCTGGAGGCCGGCCATAGGCATGGGCGCCGAGGTCTCCGAGTGCGACTACGTACCCGCTGGCTGGCCGCCGGCGACGCGCTGTGTAGTGCGAAGGGTGAAGGTCGGCTACGACGAGCTACGCGCCGACCCCCGGAGCCGGCGCCGGCGCACCATCGACCCGGGCCAGCTCAGGCTCCTAGAAGAGGGCGAGACCGGCTTTGCCTACGCCTACAGTTTTATTTTGACCAACCTCGACTGGGACGTGGCCGACATCGAGGCTTGGTTCAGGATGAGGGCCCTGGTCGAAGAGCGGATAAAAGACTCCAAGTGGGGCATGGCCTTACGTCACCTCCCCTCGGGCTACGAGGCGGTGAACACGACCTGGATGTGGGCGGCGCTCCTAGCTCTCAATATCTCGGCCTGGCTCCAGTCCCTCGCCGGGGCCGACATCGGCCCTGGCGGGCGAGCGCACGGCAAGCGGCTGCGCCGTGAGCTGGTCTGCGTAGCCGCCCGGGTTGCCCGCCACGCCCGCAAGATAGTCGTGCGGCCCGCCCCCGAGCACCGCCACGGCGTCTTCGCAGACGCCTGGCAAGCACTCAGGGCGTTGCCGAGCTTCGCCGGCCCCTGAGCCTGCGGCTCCACCTGGCCGGTCCTTTACCCACCCAGCCAGCAGTTCCAAGCACCAAACCCAACACCGCTTGGCTCGGCGCGCCCCCGCCTGTGGCCAGTGCCGTCCAGACGAGCTGCTGGGCCCCCCTTTGACCCACCGAAACTTCCGGGAAGGGTCGGACCGGGCTTACTCACTGATTTGGGTC
>DAHWQF010000840.1 GCA_027334785.1 Acidimicrobiaceae bacterium | reverse complement strand
ATCGGTAGCACCTGCTGGGACCGAGCGAGGCGGCCGAGGCGCTCCACCTCGGTCTTGCCGGCCGAGAGGAAGACCCAGCCCTCGTCGAGCATGATCACCCCGCGGCGCTTGTTGAGGGCCATCGCCGAGCCGAAGACCATCATCCGCACGAGCGCCAGCGCGATGCGCTGGGGGAGGGTCGGCTCGACCGCCCCGGGCTCGGGCAGGTCGAGGTGGGCGCTGCCGACCATGATGAGGGTGATCCCCTGGGAGACTCGGAGGCGGGGGCCGCCCTGCTCCATCCCGACGCAGGCCCGGAACATCGGGCTCGAGGCTGCGAGGTCGAGGACCCGTTCGACCATCTCTTTCTCCTGAGGCCGCACCTGGCCGTCGCGCAGCGCCGTCTGCAGCGCCACGCCGATGCAGTCGGCCCCCGCCCGTGCGCCGTAGGAGAGGGCCTTCACGAGCGGCGTCTCGAAGTCGAAGGCGGCGGTGCCCCAGGGGTTGATCGACATGAGCATGGACGCTGCGAGCTCGACGCCGGTGTCAACGGTGATGGAGAAGCGCATCGGGTCGTAGACTCCGTCCGCGGAGAGCAGGTCGTCGAGCGAGGCCACCCGGCCGCCGGAGAGCCGGACCGCTGTCGAAAAGTCGGATCCCACCTTCGGGTCGATGATCACGACCGGCACCCGGGTGCCGGTGCCGTTCGGCAGCCGTGCGAACTGGTCGGCGAGGAACATCGCCATCACCGACTTGCCGCTGCCCGTGGCGCCCGGCACCACCATCAGCGGCAGCCCGTCAGCGCGCGCCGCTGCGACCGGCGACAGCCACGCAGGCTGGCGGTCCCGCTCGGTGAAACCGACGAGCGCGCCGTCCTGGTCGCCTGCGACCGACAGC
>DAHWQF010000083.1 GCA_027334785.1 Acidimicrobiaceae bacterium | reverse complement strand
ACAGGCGGCGCCGAGGTCCTCGACGGCCGGGACGGGCGGTTGGTCGCGACACTGGGACGGTTTGTCGGTTTTCAGAACTCAGCGCTTGTCACTCGTGACCCGAACGGCACAGTCGGCATCACGGTCGCTGGTTATGACGCACATGACGTCGGCACGATCGTCCACTACGAGGTGCCGGGCTCAGGCGGGGCCCTCGTAGACGCCGCCGGCTCATGGCCCGAGCTCCACCATGGCCCGCAGCTCAATGGCTGGGATGGGTAGCGGGAGGGCCGTAACAGTTGACCGGCTCAGGTCGGCCCGGCCCCAGCCGGCATAGGTACTGGTGATGGCTTTCCAATCACTACTTCCCAACGGCAGCGCGACGCCCTACAAGTTCGCGACGTACTCATGATGCTTGTTTCCCTCGGGCCCAACGAGCCCGTATCGCTGCCTCCTCACCCCGACGGGCCCGGGGGATGGGCCTACGCCGTCGTGGACGACGAGGGCCAGGTCATCTTCGCCGACAATGCCGGCGAGCTGGTGGCACTGGTCATCCTGGGCTACGGGGACATCTCGGACAGTGACGAGGGCCACGACGAGGCGCTGGCGACCCGTTACGAGGCGCTGGTCGAGATGGCCGATCGCGCCCAGCGCTACCTGGTGGACCAGGCGGCCGAGTCGGGGTTGTTCGACCCGTTGGAGGCCGACGAGGAGACGCTCACCGCCCTTTTCGCCCCCCGCACGCGTCCTTGGGAGGGGCACGCTGCGGCTCCTCCTACAGGCATTGGCCCGACAGGTACTGGCCCTATAGGGACTGGACCGGTACGTCCCAGCCTGACGGGCACCGGCCGAGCTGCTTCCCGCCCGGCCGGGGACCGCGTGTGGCGGGACCGGGTGCCGCTGGTCCTCATCGCCACCGACTACGAGCCCTACACGGACAGGCTGAAGCCCACGGGCAGGGCTTTGTTCCTCGACCCCTCCACCGAGATCTCGTTCCTGCGCTCGCTCGACGCACTCGGGCTCATCAAGCTGCTGGCCGCCGGCCCGGCCGCCATCTGAGCCGAAAGGAAAGGACCATGAACTGCGCACAAGCCGTCGTTGTCGGCAGGCTCACCGCCGACCCGAAGCTCTGCCTGGCCAAAGACGGGGGGTGCCTCTACTGCCGGTTCTCGGTCGCAGTCAACGAGCGTCGCGGCGAGGAAGAGATCGTCAATTACTACGACGTCTCTGCGTTCGGCGACCTCGCCGAGAGGATCATCAGCTCCCTGCACAAAGGGCAGGGTGTCGTCGTCGTCGGGCGGCTCAACACCTACAAGGAGCCCTACACCACCGACGACGGGCGTGAGACGCATCGCACCCGCATCGGCATAACCGCCAGCACAGCCGGCCCCGACCTGTCCTGCCGGCCCGTCCAGGCCGGCTCGCCCAAGTGGCGGTCGGCGCTGCGGCGGCTGTCGAGGAGAACACGGCCGTCACCGGCGGCTGCCGCCCGATCCTGAGAACTTCCAGAAAAAATCTCAGGACACCCCTGTTTTGGGGGCGTTTGGCGAGGCCTGCCGGCATAGGTACTCATGACAACGAGAAAGCCCCGCGGAGGGGCCAGACAGAAAGAGAGCTACTGAAATGAACCTTACGCACGTCACCATCGTCGGCAACCTCACCGCTGACCCGAAGCTCAACCCGGCCAATGGCGAGAAGAAGGCGTTCTGCCGCCTCTCGGTCGCAGTCAACGAGCGCCGCGGCGAGGAAGAGATCGCCAACTTCTACGACGTCTCCACTTTCGGCGATCTGGCCGAGAGCGTCGCCACCAGCCTCACCAAGGGGCTCCGCGTCATCGTCTACGGCCACCTCAACACCTACAAGGAGCCCTACACCACCGACGACGGGCGCGAGACGCACCGCACTCGCATCGGCATAACGGCCAGCGCGATCGGCCCGGACCTGTTCCGCCAGTTTGCCCGTGTCGCCAAGGTGGCCTCTACCAACGGCTCGAAGCCGGCACCCAGCGCTGCCCCCGCGGCCGAGGAAGCCCAGCCGGTCGCCGCCGCAGTTGCTGCGCCGGCCTCCGTGTCCGAAGAGGACTTCTGAGCTAGATCGCCCAAAAACCGAAGGGAACCAAGGAAGGCGCCGGGGGCCACCCTCGGCGCCTTCCTGACGTTGGTGCGCCCGAGCCGGGGGATTGGTGGACATCAGCGCGTCAGGGCGCACGTGGGGCGCCGTGATCGGTCGTAATCCTCGATGAGCACAAACGAGCCCGAAGCTGTTGTCGAAGCGACGGCGCGCGACCTGGGCATCGGCGCAGACGACGTGCGGCAACTCCTCCACTTCCTGGCGCCGCTCGCCGCGCACAACGTCGAGACGTACCGGCACTCCATCAGGGTCGGTGTGCTGGCGGCTCGCCTGGCCCAGGCCCATGGTGAGCCGGGGTTCTTGGCTCTCTTCGGCGGTGCCTGGCACGACATCGGCAAACTGGACGTCCCTAATACCGTCCTGCGGGCTGAGCGCTTCGGTGACGAAGAGCGCCACAGCGTGGAACGCCACGCCTGGTGCGGCTTCCTGCGCATTGCCGGCGTCTATTACGAGGCGGGCCTGGTCGCCGGCCTGCACCATGCGTTCCAGTCGCGGCCCTATGGCCTCACCCCGGGCCGCTACCCCAGCCAGGTGGTCCGGGCGGCCCAGATGGTCGCCGTCTGCGACTTTTACGACGCTCTCGTCACTCGCAAAGACGGCCGTTACAGCGAGGACGAGCGCAGCCGGCCCATGGAGATCATGGCGCAGTATTACCCCGCCCACACCCGCTGGATCTCCTGGCTGGCCGCCGAAGGGCCGGGCTGTCTTGGCTGAGATCTGCTCGGCTGGGACCTGGCCGCTCGGTGAGACCTATTGGGGCCGCCCCGGTAGGCCGGTCCACGTCCTCGCGCAAAACGCGAACGGCCACGACTGGGACAGTCTTTGCGGTCATCGCCGGATCGACGTCGGCGGCACGCCGTGCCATTATTCGCGTGAGCGCGTCCCCGAGGTCGCCACCTGTAAGCGGTGCCTGCGGCGCTGGGAGGAGACGGTAGCTGATGGCGGCAGCTGACTTCGTTGTCGGGCCTCTAGCCCGTGTGTTGCGCTCGAGACGACGAGCCGAGAGCATGGCGCTCTCCTATACCGGGCCCGACGGCAACAGGGTCGTTCGGGGCGGACGTGCAACGGACGGCAATACATGGGCGCTTGCTGCCTGGGCCGAGATCATGGGGCTGGAGCCCGTGATAACCCATCGGGCTCGCCAAGGCGCGCCCCGGAAGGTCCTCACCCGCCCGTGGCGGCACGGCAAGACAAGTGCTTGGGCTTATCTCGAAGAAGCTGCCAAGGACAAGCTCTTCGGGGCCCCCGCACGCCAGGCGCTCGCCGACCTCTCCAAGCGCGGCCTCGACACCCCGGGTTGACCGCCGGTCGTTCGTAGCCGCCCCTCATGGTGGCTTCGCCCCTAAAGGGCGCACGTGGGGCTCCCTGATCAGTCGTAAGTCTTTTGATGAACACGAACGACCCCGAAGCTGCCGTCGCAGCGACGGCTTGCATGAGCAGCCCGCACCCGTACACCGCCACGCACGTGCCGGCATACGCCTACCTCGACGCAGACATTGGGCCGGTTTGGACAGCTGTCTGGGTCTGGCCCGAGATACTCACGCCTGTTGGGCCTCTCAGCCGTCGTTGCCCACATCGCCACAGGTCCCAGGCCGCTGCCGTCCGCTGTGCCCGTTCGCGATGCCACGAGGTACGGCTCTAGCCCATCAGGGCGCACGTGGGGCGTCCTGATCAGTCGTAGTAACCGATGAGCTCACCCTACGCGGACAAGTTGGCAGGGGTGGCCTGGTGGGAGCCGGACGGGTTGCACCTGGCGCCCAAGGCCAACTCGCGTCTCGTGCGCAACTACCTCTCCCCGTCGTCCGCCAGCTCGTACCGCTCCTGCCCGGCCCGTTTCGCCGTCGAGAAGCTCCTGCCCCGCCCCGAGGACCCCTTCGGGGCCGCCGAGCTCGGCTCGGCCGGCCACGCCGTGCTGGAGGAGCTGATGGGCCTCGAACCGTCCCTCCGCACGCCCGTGAGGGCCGGAGAGATCATCACCGGGCACCTGCCGGCCGCTGCCGAGCGCCATTCGGCTGTAGTCGAGGTGTTCGCCCGGCTGCACAAGCTCGGCGCACGTGCCCACACCCCCGAGACGGCCCGGCGCATCGCCGGCCAGGTCGAGACCCGCTACATCGACACGTCCGACCTGGTGGGGCGTGTGGGGCAGGTCTTCGCCAGCCTCGACGGCAAACCATTGAAGCGGGCGATCGTCAGCCAGGCCGCCGCCGGCCTGCCCGGGGCCAACGAGCTCACGCTGCCCGGCCCCGACGACATGGGCCGTTGGTCCGAGGCGGTCAGCCAGAAGATCGCAGGCCTGTGGCAGATGGAGGACCCCACGAAGGCCGACGTCTGGCATCGCGAGCTGCGGGCCAAGGTCACGGTGGACGGTGTCCCCATCTACGGGATCATCGACCGCGTCGACCGGGGCAACAGCTCCATCCCCATCGTCGTGGACTACAAGACCGGCAAGCCCGGGCGCGGCGACAAGCACGGGGACCAGCTCAGGGGCTACTGCATCGCCGTCGCCGACAAGACCGGGATCATGCCCTACAGGGCGCTGGCGTACTACACGGCTCACGGCGTGAGCCAGGAGATCGACGTGGGCCGCAAGGCCGTCAACAAGACGATCGCCACGTTCGTGCAGGTCTGGGCCGACATGCAGGCGTCACAGGCCGCCGCCACATGGCCGGCCAAGGCCTCCCCGCTCTGCGGTTGGTGCCCCCTTGCACTCGTCTGCCCGGCCGCCCAGGCCGCCGGCAAGGCCGTCCCCCGTTCGGACATCGCCTTCGTCGGGCCTGAGCTCGGCATAGGGGAGCCCAGTACAGGGAGCCTTGTGGCCCGTCAAGAGCCTGGGGCAGAGGCCCCTGTCGGGGTGGGGGCGCACGTGGGCGCTCCTGATCGGTCAATAGAGGCAGGACATGAGGACAAGCCAATGGAGGCATCAACCATGAGCACTACAGACATCAAGTTCGGCCCCGACACCAAGTCCTGGGACCAGGTCAGTGGCGAAGGGCTGCTGAACCCCAATTCGTACTCGGCCCAGGCCCTGTTCGGTTTCGTCGAGCTCTCCGTGGAGGCGCTCGAGGGCGTTGGCCAGAAGTTGGGCGCTGCCCAGGTGGACGCCCTGGCCCAGACCTTTGCCCGCCTGGTGGCCGACACACAGTTGGCGCTCGGCGCCCGGGCCTCCCTACAGGACGGCCTCAATTCCCGGCTCCGTGGGGCGCTCCACACCGCCCTGGACCGCTTCCCGGTCCCCTTCGGCAAGGGCGCCGAGGAGTGGGGCACGTGGTACCAGGCCGTGCTCCGGCGCATGGTGTCGATAGCCAGGGCCGCTCTCCGGCTCTGGTCGGCCAGCGAGGACCTGCCCGAGAAGCCCTGGGCCATCTTCGTGGCCGAGACAGCCACCGCGAGCAGCGAGAACGCCGCCTGAGCCCCGAGGCCCGAGCGGGGGGGCGCACGTGGGCGCCCCTGATCAGTCGTAAAGAGCACAACCCAACACGAAAAGGAGGTGAAAGACTTTGGACGACGCACTGCGCACGCAGATAGTGCTGACAGCCGTCACAGCGGCCGGGCCCGCCGACCCCACAGATCCAGCGGGGTGGCAGGCCCGGGTGGCTGACATGGCTGCCGCGATCACGGCCGCCTGCCAACCT
This sequence comes from Acidimicrobiaceae bacterium, assembly GCA_027334785.1. Classification (GTDB taxonomy): domain Bacteria; phylum Actinomycetota; class Acidimicrobiia; order Acidimicrobiales; family Palsa-688; genus JAJZYO01. The sequence goes on along the minus strand of DAHWQF010000083.1, from coordinate 4,538 downwards.
GGTTCTCAAATATCCAAGGTAGTGGAGCAGGTCGCCGCCAGCAAGACGTTCGTCGCCACCGTTGTCAAGGTGACGAAGGAGCAGTCCTCGACCAGGGGTGTGGTGACACTGCGCACGACCCCGAACGAGCACCACCCCGACGGCACCGAGACGGCCCGCACCGAGCGCACCGATAACCCCGTCGGCCGCTCGATGGCCCGCCGCCTGGTCCGCCTGGTCGGCCACAGGGCCCTGCTCTGGGTCGAGGTCGAGCCGATGGCGAACGGCACTCGCAAGTCGCGTGTCATCCGCCACGTCGAGGACTTGGGCCCTGACGAGGCGGAGGCGAGCACCAGCACCAGCAAGTAAGGCGAGCGGCCCTCACCCCTAACGGGGCCGGGCCGCCGGCACCTCCTTGCCTCGCGTGCCGGCTAACCGCGCAGAGTGGTCATCGCGGCACGCAGCGCACCAGCCGTCCCAGTCACTCACATGAGTTTTCAAGCAACAGACGGCGCCCCAGAGGCGCGCTTCGTAGATCGCGTTCGTGCCGACGTCGCCGACCGAAAGGTCCGTGACCTCGTGCGCAAGTACTTCACCTCGTTGGCCATCTCACGGGCCATCCCATTGGAGCGCCAAGTGGACTTGGAGCGCGCTCTCCGGTTGGAGATAGCTGGGGCGTTGGCCGAGGCGGGCATCCCGGGCCAGGTCGCCCGCCGGGCTGGCCAGCGCAGGGGGTGGAGCGACGATTTCGCCGACGAGGTCGCAGGCCGCCTCGACGAGGCGCTGTGCAAGGACGTCCTTTACAAGTTGGACCTACGGCGGGCCCTGGACAGCTCCGTCTCCGGCTGGGCCAGGCAGTTGTTGTACCAGCAGGCCACGAGGACCCTCGCTCGCAGCGAGTGCCGGGCCCGGCGGGCCGAGCCCCGAGCAGACGTGACATTGGAGCTCCCCAAACGTCCGGGCGTGCACAGCCCGGCTACCTACAACTCAGTTATGCAGGGCTCAGCCGCCCAGGCGCAAGTGACGACAGACGACCTGGACAGCGCTGTGGACGGCGCCGAGGACGCAGAGGACTTCGTCGCACAGGCGCGCCTCGCCTGCGACCAGAACACCCCGCACCTGGACGCCTGGGTGCTGGCCCGGTACTACGGGCTCCCGGCGCTCAGGCACCTGCCCCCCGCCTCGTTCGAGCCAGCCGCGTCCCAGTCAGCCCCGCCCGGGCCAGGGCTGCTCCTAGCCCAGGGCGACGTCTCGTCGGAGCTGGACGACCTCCTCACAGAGCTCTCCGATGTCCCTCCACAGGTGGCCCGGGCCCTCGCGTCATCGTCCATGGCCCTTCACTACGCCCCGCGCCAGGACGTCGAGGCGGCGTTCGTCCGCCTGGTGACCGAGAGGACCAAGAGCAGGCGCCTGGCGCGCACGGTCGTCAGGGCGTGGCTCGGCCAATGGGTGGACGCCGGGCCCGATGGCGCCGGGAAGGACGCCGGCGTGCACGCAGGCGAGGTGGGCGCCTGGGAGACCGTCGCCCGCTTGGCTGTAGAGGCCGGGGCCCTCGGGACGAGGAACATCGCAAGGCTCGAGGCGGGCCTGGAGGAGCTGTTCTGGTCGGCCCACTACCAGGTGGGCGGGGAGGCCCTCGCCAAGACGAAGGCCCGTCGGACCAGTCGTGCGGCTTGATGCCCACCCCCCGGGCAACGACTGCGCAGTGGCCTTTAGCTGCGATGACCAGGCCATGCGACATAAGGAAAAGGCGCCGTCCAGGTTCCTGATCACGCCCACCGAAGAGGGCGACAAGAGCACCGCCACCACCACCAACCAGGAGGCAGGACACCGTGGCTGTTACACCCTTCGACCGCATCTTCAGCTCCGACTTCGGCGCCGCAGGCGACATCGACGCCGGGACCGTCCGGTCCTTCCTCGCCGGTGAGGCCGGCCCGGGCGCCCTGCCCGAGCCCGAGTGGGGCCCGCTCGGCAAAGAGGTCTTCGAGCGGACCTACGCCCGAGAGGTCCCCGGCCCCGACGGCCCCCGAAAGGAGACCTGGGCCGAGACTGTCCGGCGCGTCGTCCTCGGCAACCTCTCCTACGCCCCGGAGGGGGCCAGGCGCCCCGACGAGGACGTCCGCCTGTTCCAGCTCATCTATTCCCTGAAGGCGGTCCCCGCCGGGCGGCACCTGTGGGTGACCGGTGTGCCAAGTGTCTCGGCATACAGCAGGAATTGCCTCGCTCGCGAGACGGAGGTCATTACCAGGCAGGGCGTCAAGAAGATAGGCGAGATCGCTGGCCAGTCGGTCGAGGTACTGGACGGGCACGGGCACTGGACAACCGCTACAGCGCGTTCTTTCGGCGTCCAAGCGCTCATGAAGATCACCCTGACAAGAGGGAAGTCGGAGCGCAAGGAAATCTTCGCCACGGCTGATCACGGGTGGTTCACCACCTACAAGGGCGTCACCGGGAGGCACTCGGTACGTTGCCAGACCAAGGATCTCAAGCCAAGGCATCGTCTCGCAAGCGTCCGTGGGTTCCAGACGCCAAGAAGGCGGCTCTCTGTCAGCCCTGTCGGCGTCCAACACGGGTTCGTCTTCGGGGACGGTACGTGCTCGAAAGACCCGTCCGGTAGCGCTGCGGTGTACTTCTGCGGCCACAAGGTCCGAGACATGGTGAAGTGGTTTCCCGCTCACGAGATCCACACCAAGCAGACACGTGTCCTCTGGGCTGGCGGCAACCCACGTTCCTGGAAGGAGGTGCCTCCACTTACGGAGGCGGTCTCCTACCTCTACGGCTTCCTAGCCGGGTATTTCGCCGCTGACGGGTCGATAGACGACAAGGGCTGTGCTCAACTGCACTCGGCTTCGTACAACAACCTGATGGCCGTCAGGTCGATTTGCGCCAGGTTGGGCATCCCGGTCCGTCTGCCGCACAGCCAAAGTCGCATCGGGTACGGCGAGGAACCTTCGGACATGTGGTCCATCACAATCGACGGCAGTGCCCTTACTGAGGAGTTCTTCCTCATCTCGGAGCACCGGGAGAGGTAGGCCGGGCGTTACGCCGACGCTCATAAGCGCGTCGCAAAGATCGTGGCCACATGGATGGTCGAGTCTGTCGAGAGCACCGACCGGGTCGAGGAGGTCTTCTGCTTCGAGGTGCCCACGACGCACTCGTTCGCCTTGGCCGAGAACATCCTCACGTCCAATTGCTTCGTGTCCGGCTATGGGCCCCGCCTCTCGGATCATTTCTCCTTCCTGGCAGCCAGGCTCTTCGAGGGCGGCGGCGTCGGGGCCAACTACTCGGCCGACCTCAGGGCAGTGACACCCCCGGTCCGGGGCCCTGTCACACTCCAGATCGCCTGCCGGGGTGACCACCCCGACATCGAGGCGGTGCGCGAGGCTGCCGGGGCGGCTTTCCTCGGGCCCGAGGAGATGCACGACGAAGGCAAGGCCAACCACGCGTTCCAGACGGCGCTCGGGGCACGGGCTGACGACGAGGCCAGGTGCTGGGCCGTGCCGGACACCCGCGAGGGCTGGGCCGGCGCCTGGGCCGGGATCATCGACCTTGCCACCGAGCCGGGCGAGCACCCCGTCGTCCTGGACGTCTCGGGGCTGCGCCCCTACGGCGCCCCCCTACGGCGCTTCGGCGGCAAGGCGTCTGGCCCGGCGCCGTTCGTCAGGGCCGCTCTCGCCATCGCCCGGGTGCTCTCGGGCGCCGCTGGCCGGCAGCTCTCGGGGCTTGAGACGATGCAGATCGACCACGAGATCGCTGCGTCGGTGATAGCCGGAGGCTCGAGGCGCTCAGCGCGCCTGGCGCTCATGCACTGGCGTGACCCCGAGATCTCTGACTTCATCGCCTGCAAGTCGGACCAGATGTCGCACTGGTCGGCCAACATCTCGGTCGAGATCGACGCTGGGTTCCGCGAAGCCCTCGTTGCCGGCGACGCCCACGCCAAGGCCGTGTTCGAGGCCGTCTGCACCGGCATGGCGCTGAACGGTGAGCCGGGGATCATCGACACCGGGCTTGCTTCGGAGACCGAGCCTGAGCCGCTGCGGGCAGTCAACCCCTGCCTCGGAGGCGATGTCAAGCTCTCCACCCCCGACGGCCCCGTGCCCATCAAGGACCTGGTTAGCAAGCCGTTCCGGGTCTGGAACGGCGAGGAGTGGGCACCGGCGACCGCATGGAGCACCGGCGTGAAACCCGTCTATGACGTGGTCCTGGACATCGGGGCATCGGTCCGGGCGACCGCCGACCATGTTTTCGCCACCGCGGACAACGATGGCAAGGCGCCCGTGTCGGGGCTCCTCGGCCGCAGCGTCTTCGTCCTGGGGGACATCAGTGAACCGGCGCCGGGCGACTCCATCTCTCGAGTCGTCTCGGTCACTTACGCAGGCGAGGAAGAGGTCTTCGATTTCTCCGAACCGAAGACACACTGGGGCTACGCCAATGGGGTCAGGAACCACAATTGTGGGGAAGCGTTCTTGGCCACCGACCCGGCCGATGGCGCTGGTGAAGCGTGCAATTTGGGCCAGGTCGACCTGGACGCATACGGGGCCGACATGGACGGCGCCACC
>DAHWQF010000839.1 GCA_027334785.1 Acidimicrobiaceae bacterium | reverse complement strand
CTACGTGGCCGACGAGATGCTGGAGGACGCGCGGGCAAGCGCAAGGAGCTCGGAGACGAGCTGTTCTTCCAGATCCTCACCGAAGGGCAGGTGGCCGAGGCATGGGGCGAGTACGGGGAGGGCTGGGACCCCGAGCGGTTCGAGGCGGTACTGGACGCAGCCCCGGGGTCAGCTGAACGGGACCAGCTGGTCGGGGCGCTGCTGCGGACCCACTACCGAGCGCTCCCGGGCCAGGCGCGGGCGACCGCCGAGGGCTTCGTGCCGCTGGACGCCGGCTTGGACGCCATCAGCCGACATGCCAAGGGCCTTGGTTACGACGCGGTGGTGCTTTTCCTCGACGAGCTGGTCCTGTGGCTGGCGTCGTGCATGGGCGACGTCGCCTTCGTGAGCCGGGAAGGCTCCAAGGTCGTGAGGCTGGTCGAGGCGGACGCAGCGAACAGGCCGGCACCGATCGTGAGCTTCATCGCCTGCCAGCGAGACTTGCGGGAGCTTGTCGGCGACAGCCTGCCTGGCGCACGATCCCTCACGGCGGTCGACGTCCTCCAGCACTCCGAGGGCCGGTTCGACACGATCACCCTCGGACCAGCTGGAGGTGGGCCAGCTCATCCCCCTCGGGGACCTCTGGGACGCCATCAATATGGGCGACGAGCCGCTCACCGACCTGATGCGCACCCGTTCAGCCTGGCCCGCCGGTTTTGGTCGGGCCGCTTGCTGCCCATGCTGCTGCGAGACCACGGGCTGGACGACGACGCCGTCGCCAACCTCCCTCCCGCCCATCCCTTCGTCACCGACGCTCGGCTTGTCAAATCCTTGCTCATAGCGGCGTTGGTCCCCGAGGTGGCGCCACTTCGTGCCCTCACCGTCAGCCGGTTGACGGC
>DAHWQF010000838.1 GCA_027334785.1 Acidimicrobiaceae bacterium | reverse complement strand
GTGGGGACCAGGAAGACGATCCAGAGCGCCCGGCTTGCTGGGCGTCGCCGTTCAAGCGTCGTAAGTTTCAGGTGGCACCGAAACCGGGGGTCCGCTGAATACCTCCGGGACAAGCCTGGCGGGTGCCCGTCTACTGGCCAGGTGGTGCCCGGCGTACAGGCGGCGTGAGCCTGGTCTGCGGCTCTTGCACGGAACGTGAGAAGGCGGGCGCCGACACCCGCCGGGACGTACATATGGGCGAAGAGCCCCCGGCCCGGGGAGAGGGAGCGTGCCGAGGCAGAAACCGAAGGCACTGAGTACCGTCGCGGCGCCCGCCGGCGGACCGGCCTGTAGTAGCTGTGAAGCCCCTGCTAGCTGGGGTGGGGGCGGAGCCAAGGGGCCGGCTCACCTAACTGTCGGGTTCGTTCAACTGGGCTCGTCCCAGGAGGAAGCGAGGAAGACATGAAAACGTCGCAAGCCAAGCCGTTCGACATCCCCAAGCAGTTGGTGTGGGAGGCGTACAGGCAGGTAGCGGCCAACAAGGGCGCCCCCGGTGTCGACGGGGAGGACCTGGAGGCGTTCGGGGCCAGGCTGAAGGACAATTTGTACCTGGTCTGGAACCGGATGTCATCTGGGACCTATTTCCCGCCCCCGGTCAGGGCAGTCGAGATACCGAAGCCGCACGGAGGGACCAGGGTCCTAGGCGTGCCCACTATCGGTGATCGGGTCGCACAGACAGTGGTGGCCATGTACCTGGGAGAGAGGGCGGAGCCGCGCTTCCACCCCGACTCCTACGGCTACCGCCCTGCCAAATCGGCCCTCGATGCAGTGGCCACGTGCAGGCAGAGGTGCTGGAAGTACGACTGGGCGATCGACCTCGACGTCCAGAAGTTCTTCGACAC
>DAHWQF010000837.1 GCA_027334785.1 Acidimicrobiaceae bacterium | reverse complement strand
TCGCACGGTGGCCGCCCCGCTTGTGCGGCGCAGCCGCGAGCGTCCCGGGCATCCACCTGCGGGCGAGCTCCTTCACCGTCGACACGTCGATCGACCGATAGTGGAAGAACAGCTCGATCTCGGGAAGCTGCGCAGCGAGGAACCGGCGGTCCATGCCGATGGAATTCCCGCAGAGCGGCACGGTCCCGCGCTCGGGGATGTGCGCCTCCAAGAACGCGAGGGTCGCCTTCCCGGCCTCCTCCAGCGAGAGCGCGGAGGCTTCGACCGCGGCGAGCAGCCCGGACCTGGTGTGCATGTCCCGCACCACGTCGCTCATCGCATCGAGCTTCCCGTGGTCGGTGGCGATGACGAGGTCGGGGCCTTCGGCAAGCACCGTGAGGTCGTCGTCGGTGAGGAGCGTCGCGATCTCGACGATGGCATCCTTGCCGGGATCGAGACCCGTCATCTCGAGGTCCATCCACGCCAGCATCGCCGCGAGAGGCTACCGCCACTTGCCCGGCACGATGCCGGATCGGGTGCGTGCGGTTACCATCGGCCGCGTGGTGCAGATGCTCCGGGTCCCCATCCACCTCCTGGACCCGGACCTCCCGACGCCTGCGTACGCCGAGCCGGGGGACGCCGGGGCAGATCTCTACGCGAGGACCGGCGCCCACCTCGCCTCGGGCGGCGGCCGTGCGCTCGTGCCCACCGGGATCGTCGTCGCGATCCCCGAAGGGTACGCTGGGTTCGTCCAACCTCGCAGCGGCATCGCATTGCGCCACGGGGTGACGTGCCTCAACACGCCGGGACTGATCGACTCCGGGTACCGCGGCGAGCTTGCGGTGCTCCTCGTCAACACCGACCCGTTGGAGGACTACGACGTGCAGCGAGGCGACCGTATCG
>DAHWQF010000836.1 GCA_027334785.1 Acidimicrobiaceae bacterium | reverse complement strand
AGTCGCCGCCGCGACTCGACGAACTGCTGTTCGAGGCGATCGCCCCGGCACAGGGAGTGCCGGCCAGCAGTTTCGGCACGCTGCAGGCGCGCGTCCTGCAGGCCACCGACGAAGCCGCGGCCGCCGGCGCCACCCTGGTGGTGGCCATCCTGGTGGCGGTGCTGGCAGTCGCCGTGGGCCTCATCTGGGGTGCGACCGCCGCCTACGTCGGGGGGATCGTCGACGACGTCATGATGCGCGTCGTGGACGCCTGGCTGGCCATACCCAGCCTCTTCCTGCTCATCTTCCTGGACGCCTTGCTGAGACCTTCGGTGCTGGTCCTCATCGCCGTGATCTCCGCCCTGGCCTGGATGGCTCCGGCGAGGCTGGTGCGCGCGGAGGTGTTGTCCCTGAAGACGCTCCCCTACGTGGAGGCGGCCCGCGGAGCCGGAGCCACGGGTGCGGGGGTGCTCCGCCGCCACCTGCTTCCCAACGTGGTGGGCACCATTGTGGTCAACGCCACCTTCCAGGTCGCGGACGCCGTGCTGACGGTGGCGGCGCTCAGCTTCCTGGGCCTCGGCATACCGCCGCCGGCCGCCAACTGGGGAAGCATGCTTTCCAATGGGGTGGACTACGTGTTCGCCGGCTACTGGTGGCAGATCTGGCCCGCAGGGGTGGCCATCGTCCTCGTGGTGGTGGCCTTCAACTTCGTGGGTGATGGGCTGCGAGACGCGGTGGACGTGCGTTTGAGGCGGCGGTGACGCCGTCCCCTGACCCCAGGCGGGCTTCGGGAGCGCCGCGTCCGCGATAGGGGCGCAAAGCCGTGGTGATGGTGGTGGCGCCTTCGTCGGCCGGGCCCAGCCCCGGCGGTCGAACCGCGCTACGGAGGGGGCGGCGGGGGACCG
>DAHWQF010000835.1 GCA_027334785.1 Acidimicrobiaceae bacterium | reverse complement strand
AAGCGTTCACCGACGCCATCGACGGGCTCGTCTCGCTACTCGAGGGATCGGCCCGGCGGTGAGGTGCACATCGGACGACTCAGTGCCGTCGACCCCGAGGCCGCCAACCGGGTCGATCGCGGCCCCCGAGGTGGATCCCATGGGCGCAGGCGGCGAACGGTCATGAGGCACGGTATTCGTTCCTGTGGCGGATCCGGGCGATGTCGGAGACCGGGCCGAGATGGCCGAGCTTGTCCGGGTTGACGATGCCACGCACCGTCTGGATCACGCCGTCGCGGATCTCGAGCCGGCGCTGGGCCGAGAGCTCGGTGGAGAACGGGTCGGTCAGGCGCACGGGAGGTTCGCCCGGACGGTGCCGAAACACGGCTCCGGACGCCGGAAGACGGACCGATATGCCGTCTACCTGGGCAAACGGTGGTCTCGTATTGTGCCACCCTAAGACCACCAGAAAAAGCGCTGATCAGGCAGGATATTTGGCTGGCGATGGCCTAACGGCTCACCCGCTGGCAGGCCCCAAAAGCAGCCGCTCGTAGCGCAGCATGACGACCCCGTTGCCGAAGTTGTGGGTCTCGATCAGCCGCAACGAGATCTTCGCGTCCGACGGCCGGAGCATCGGTGTGCCACGCCCGATCACCATTACGCCGTGTTGGTGCTCGCGGGCACGAGCGCCCTGGCACTTGTGCTGTAGCGGTTCCGCGCCGCTGGGGCGCTCTCTCACGACCCGGCTGTGACGGGCGCCGCCTGAGCTCTTTGGAACGACCGGCCGCCCCTGCCGGCCGGTCCCTGCACCGCCGAGGCCCAAGGGGCACCGCTCGGGGGAAGGTAGGACGGTCTTCAAGCCCGGTCGTCCACAGGCCGATACGACACCGATGCTACTTAGGGGC
>DAHWQF010000834.1 GCA_027334785.1 Acidimicrobiaceae bacterium | reverse complement strand
CGCTCTCCCCGGAAACGTCGTACTACGTGAGCGACCTAAGCGGAGAGCTTGCCAGGGTCGAAGCGCTCGGCTTTTATATCCGGGGCCACTGGGGCATAGAAAACCGCAGCCACAATGTCAGGGACCGCACCTTCGACGAGGACCGCTGCCAGGTCCGCGTCGGCGGGGCGCCTCAGGTGCTCGCCACCCTGCGCAACCTCGCGATCTCGATTCTGCGTCTTGTCGGGTTCAAAAACATTGCCGCTGGCACACGTTGGGTCGCTTGGGACCACAACCGAGGTCTCGGGCTCATCGGCGTCTAGCAACGCTAGGTACTCCGCAACAATCCTCTCGTTACTTCGCACCTGCGCTCGCGCGACGCGCCCAGTTTCTTATAGCACCCATCACACGGCACAACAGCACTCGCTATTCACGACAACCGTTCCCCCAACCTGCCTACCTAGCGGCCAGATCACCTTCTTGCAGTGCTCCGCCGCTACTTACAGCATTGTAACTTTGCCGATCACCCTGGGTCGCACCCCGGGAAGACGACATCGCGGTAACCCGCATTGTCACAAAGCAGGCCGTGGCCGCCATCACAAGCGCGACCCGGTGCTGCCAAGGACGGGGGGTGGTCCCCCGCCGCCTTCTCCCTCGGAGGGACAGCGACCGAGGGAGAAATCTTCCCTCAGCCTCTTTGCATAGCGCCCCCAATCGGACCAGACGTGCCTTCCGCGGTTCCTTGCAGGTAACGGAGGGGCGTTCCTGGCCTTGGTAGCGAGGCGCTCGCTCAGACCAACCGGACGTGGGGTATGCGAGCATGGCCCGTCGTCCGTACACTTACAAAACCTCTTTCGCACACCCATGCCGCGTCTCCCGATGCTGAGCGCGGCGGCCTGGTGACTGGTG
>DAHWQF010000833.1 GCA_027334785.1 Acidimicrobiaceae bacterium | reverse complement strand
CGGGACCGCTCCTCGGCTTCGGTGCGCGCCAAGGCAGCCCACCTGGACCCGAAGATGACACTGGAGCGCTGGGACGCCAGCGCTGCGGTCGCCTACGACAAGGCCGTGCTGGACGAGCTCGTCAGCTTGCGCTTCGTCGAGGACGCCTACAACGCGTTCGTCTTGGGGCCTGTTGGCGTAGGGAAGACGTTCCTCGTTACGGCGCTCGGCCACATCGCTTGCCGCCGGCGCGTCCGGGTCTACTTCGAGCGCGCCGACCGGCTCTTCAAGCGCCTGAAGGCGGCACGCCTCGATGCGAGCTACGACGCCGAGATGAGGAAGCTCGTGGCGACCGACCTGCTCATTATCGACGACTTCGCACTGCAGGGGCTCGACCAGGTGGAGACGTCTGACTTTTACGCCCTTGTGGTCGAGCGGCACCGTCGGGCCGCTACGGTTGTCAGCTCCAATCGCGACCCTAGCGAGTGGCTGGCGCTGATGGCGGACCCGATGCTCGCCCAGTCGGCCGTCGACCGCCTCCAAAGTGCCGCCTTCGAGCTCGTGATCGAAGGCGAATCGTACAGGCGGAGGGAGAAACCGGCGGTCGGCCCGCGGCCAGGTGGCCCCAAGGGAGGTGGCGCAAAATGAGCACCAACCCGTCGCGTAACGATAGCCGTAACGATAAGGCGACGACGAGGCGCTGCCCGGTCTGTGGCCGGAGCTTCACCCCCCAGGGGCGGCGCCGTTATTGCGACGACAAGTGCCGGCAGCAGGCTTTCCGCCGGCGCCACCAGCCAGGAGCCGCGAAGTCCCGGTGCCGCGCAAGGGCTCCAAGCGGGCGGTCACCGCCTACGAGTGCGACAGTTGCGGCGAAAGGGCCATAGGCGACCTATATAAGCGCCGACTGCA
>DAHWQF010000832.1 GCA_027334785.1 Acidimicrobiaceae bacterium | reverse complement strand
CACCGCCGAGGCAGCCAAGAAGGCGGGGCAGAAGCTGAAGACACGCCTCTCACCGGGGGAGAAGGCGAACCGCAAGCGAATGGCGGAAGTGGCCGCCGTCTACACGGTGAAGCCGGTGGCCCGCACAGCGGCCGAGGTGATGGCGAGCCACGACGAGGGCCCCAAGAAAGCGCCAGAGGCGGAGGACAAGTGGCTGACGGCAAGCGTCGCCGGCGAGGCAGCCGAGGTGATCGCCAAGGCCTTCTCCGAGGCCGACCGGCGCGACCCCGGCCATGCCCGTCCCTGGGTCGCCCTCGTGGACGGCAACAACCACCAGATCGACCGCATCAAGGCCGAGGCCAAAAAGCGCAGGGTCAAGGTCACCATCGTCGTCGACCTGGTGCACGTGCTCGGCTACCTTTGGGACGCCGCGTGGTGTTTTTTCGCCCAGGGCGACCGGGCCGCCGAGGAGTGGGTCGCCGAGAAGGCGCTGGCGGTCCTCCAAGGCAAGGCCGGGCTCGTGGCCGGCGCCATAAAGCGCAAGGCGACAAACCTCGGCCTCGAGCCAAAGGACCGCAAGAACGCCGACACCTGCGCACGCTACCTGCACGCCAAGGCCCGTTACCTCGACTACCCGAAGGCCCTCGCGAACGGTTGGCCGGTGGCCACAGGGGTAATAGAAGGCGCCGTTCGGTACCTGGTGAAAGACAGGATGTCCCTGACTGGGGCACGCTGGTCGACCGAGGGGGCAGAAGCGGTCCTAAAACTACGGGCACTCCGCAAGAACCGTGATTGGGACCGCTACTTCTCGTTCCACTTGGCCCAGGAGCGCAAGCGAGTTCACGAGTCCCGTTACCTCGACAACGTCATTCCGGCAGCCGCCTGAACGTCACTCCAGCGGAGCTGCACCC
>DAHWQF010000831.1 GCA_027334785.1 Acidimicrobiaceae bacterium | reverse complement strand
GGGCTGCGCGCTCTGCTGCCCTGGCGGCACGGGCTGCTGATCTATCGGGCTCTTTGTTGGCCTTGCGGCTCCTGGCCCCAGCACCTGTGCTCCCCTTGGGCCGCGAGACAGCCACCGCCGGGGCCTGGCCGGGGCTCCTGGTCTCGCCTGCCTCGCCCGCCAGCTCTTCTCCCGCCAGCTCTTCTCCCGCCAGCTCTTCTCCCGCCAGCTCTTCTCCCGCCGGGCCGTCACCGACCAGGTCGTCTAGGAGCTCGGGGGCAGCAGCGGCGTCACCTTCGTTACCTGCAATGACGGTGGTGCCGGTGATCATCTCGCTGTCGGGGTCGACCGCTATATGGCCGCGGTAACCGTCGAAAGCTCGCGCCGATGTCTTCCTGCCGTGGCGGGCCTCGGGCCGACCGTAGAGACGACCCTGTCCTCGGCGACTTTGCGGTCGGTGCGGGAGCTGCCGTCCTCTGTCCCCTCCAGGTCCTGGCGAGCACGCTCGCCAACAGCTCGGCGGCTTGGTTCACTTCTCGGGCGAGGTCACGGCCCTCCAAGAGCGCCAGGCAGGCGTGGCCGTCCCGGGCCCTGGTGGCGACGAGCTCGTCCCGGGCGCCTTGGTCGTCCCAGTCGACCTGGGGCTTGGCCGAGGTCGCGTACCCGTCACCGCTTCTTGTCACGCCCCGCAGCCCTGCCTCGAGGCCGTCGTCTGCCGCCTTCAGGAGCCCCCGCATGGCCGAGCGCATGAGGGTGATGGTGCCCATGGTGGCCACGGCGTCGTAGATGGGCGTCGAGTCGAGGGCCCGCTTCGCCCCGATGGGTCCCGCAGCCCCGGCTACCTCGACGGTGGCCTCGAAGATGCGCCGGGGCCGCCCCGAGCCGGCGAGCCGGGCCCTGAAGTCGACGAGCACCATGT
>DAHWQF010000830.1 GCA_027334785.1 Acidimicrobiaceae bacterium | reverse complement strand
GTCGGCCCCCAGCTCCTCTTGTAGCTGGGCCGCCTGCGCCAGGTCCCGGAGCACTGGGACGAAGAAGACGGCGGAGGAGGCCACAGAAGCAGCGAGCTGGCGGAGGGGGCCAAGACGGCGGGCGTGGGCCGCCTCGTGGGAGAGCGCAGAGCCAATCTCTTCGGGGCCGAGCAGCTGGAGGAGGCCCGTGGAGACGACGACGTTGGGGTGGAAGAGGCCGATCGTGAAGCAGCACGGCTCATCGGTCCCTAGCACCACAAGGGCGCGAAAAGGCGCGCCCGGAGGCCTCGGGGGTTCGGCGCTCGCACGAGGGAAGGTCGCCATCAACCGCCTGACTTGGCGTAAGCGCCAGAGCTGCCTGAAGATCTCGACGGCCGCGAGCAACAGGGTCGCCAACGCTACCCCGCCCATCACGAGGGCGGCGCTCAAGGCGTGCCTGCCGACCAAGGGCACCGGCTCCAGGCAGGCCGCCATGGCCGGCACAGCCAGCTCCCAGCCCCTTACGTGGCAGGGGAGCTGGGCCCAAAGCGCCCGGGAGGCGAGCAGCGACAGGCCGGCCTCCCCGACGAGGGCGAAGAGCACCAGTGCCCAGAAACTACGTCGCATGTTTGCCCGCGTCTTCGCGGGAGCGCCGAAGGAGCTCCTCGAGCATGTCCAGGGCCGCCTTGCCCACTTCGGAGGCCTCGACCAGCCCAGCGACCGCCACTTCGGGGCCGTAGCGGCGCAGGAGCTCGCCCATCGCCCGGCGCCCGTGCCAGGCAACGAACTGCTCCTCGGGCACGACCGCCGTGTAGAGGAATGCGCGGCCTTCGACTTCGTGGGCTGCATATCCTTTGGCGTCGAGGCGGCGCAGGATGGTGGCCACCGTGCGCTCGGACAGCTTGCGGGCCCGCTTCGCGTTGAC
>DAHWQF010000082.1 GCA_027334785.1 Acidimicrobiaceae bacterium | reverse complement strand
CAAACTGTGGCGGACGCGGCGGAAGAGCGCGGCCTTCGCTACGTGCGTTGCCCGGTGAGCGGCAACCCGGCGGTCCTCTCCTCGGGGAACCTGACCCTCATCGCGTCCGGCAGCCCGGCCAGCCTCGAAGCGGCCATGCCGGTGCTGGAGCGGGTGGGCTCAAAGGTCTACCAAGTCGGAGCGGCCGAGGAAGCGCGGGTAGTCAAACTGGCTGTCAACTCCATGTTGGTGGCGAGCGCCCAGATGCTGGCAGAACTGATCACCATGTGCGAGGCCTGGGGTATCGACAGGTCGGTGTTGCTCGACGTCGTAGCGGGCTCGGCCATCGGGTCCCCCTTTGTGAAGTACAAGACGGCCGCCTTGCTGGCACGCGAGTACGACGCCACGTTTACGACCGCCATGGCTGTGAAGGACTTGCGCCTCGCACAAGCGGTGGCGGCGGCGGAGGCGGTGCCTCTGCCGGTCACGGCACTGGTGACGGACCTGGCGGTCGCGACGTGTGAGGACGGGTTCGCGGACCTGGACTTCCTCGCCCTCCTGCCTCACCTTCAGCGCCTGGCCGGCCGGGGTACCGACGTTGCGCCCGGCGCCGGCGTGGTGCCCGGCGCCGGCTAGGAGCCCATACCCACCCGTCCCGCTCGAGACAGCAGGGCGGCCCTGCGTAGCGCCGAACTCGTCAGTCGCTACTATTCAGCGTGGCAGGTAAGACGACGACGAAGGGAGGCGGGCCATGGCGATGCGAATAGCCGTTGGGCAGGGCGCACGCGCGACCGAAGAGTACCTTGCCTTCGCTGCCCAGCTCGGGGTGAGAGGCGTCCAGCTCAATACGCCGGACCTGCCCGGCGAGCACCGCTGGGAGCTTGGAGACCTCGTGGCCTTGCGCGAGAAGGTCGAGGCGAGGGGACTGGTGCTGGAAGCGATCGAAAACATCCCCAACCACTTCTACGAAAAGGCCATGCTCGGCCAGCCCGGGCGCGACGAGGAAATAGAAAATGTCGCCGCGACCATCTCCAACATGGGAAAAGCCGGCATAGGCCTGCTCGGCTTCAACTGGATGCCCAACTCCGTGTGGCGCACCGATCTTTCGCCGGCGGGCCGGGGCGGGGCTGTCGTCTCGGCTTTCGACCTCGGCTTGGTGGACGAGCGCACGAGGTTTGGCAAGATCCTGGTAGCTAGGCGTGACCGCAGGGTCGAGGACCAAAAGGACTCCTGGAGCGCCGGCGCCACTTTCGACCTCGGGGCCGAGCGCAGTGACGAGGACATGTGGGCCTCCTACGAGTACTTCGTGAAGGCGCTCGTAACTGTGGCCTCGGAGGCCGGGGTTGTGCTGGCGCTCCACCCCGACGACCCGCCCGTGCCCTCCCTTGGGGGCGTGGCGAGGATCTTCCGTTCTGTAGACGCTTTGAAGCGGGCAGTGGCGCTGTCGCCCGGGCCGGGCTTCGGCATCGAACTGTGCCTCGGGACGGTGTCCGAGATGGGCGGGGAGGAGGCCGTACTGGAAGCCGTCCGTTACCTCGGGCCGCTCGGCAAGATCGCATACGTGCACCTGCGTGACGTCAGCGGCACCGTGCCCGCCTTCGTCGAGTGCTTCCTTGGCGAAGGCAACTACCGGCCGGCGGTCGTGATAAGGGAACTGCGCAAGGCCGGCTTCGACGGCTTCATACTGGACGACCACACACCCTCGCTCGTCGGGGACTCGCCTTATGGTCACCGTGGCAGGGCGTTCGCCCTCGGTTACATCCAAGGGCTCATCGAAATGATGGAACTCGACGACCTGGTCGCCCCGGTGGCGTGAGCACCTTGACGTTGCCTCATGAGCCTCCCGGTCCGGACGGGCCAGGCATGGGCAGCGCGTAAAACTGGACGATCTGCGCCGGCGGAAGCCACATTTGTCAGAAATCTGCCCGTTTTGGGCCAAAAAACTGATCAATGTACGGCTAACGACTTTAGATCGTTCAGTTTTTGGCGCGGTCCGCCGTAGGCGGAGGGCTCAGCTGCACCGCCGGGCTCAGCTGTACCGGAGAGCGGCGAGCAACTCTACCTGCGCCGGGTCGGCGAGGGCTGACCCCACCCCGACCGCCCTCGCCCCCGCCTCGAGGAAGGCCCGGGCGTTGGCGGCATCGACTCCTCCCGTGGCCACGAAGCGCACCCCCGGGAAGGGGGCGAGCATCGCCTTGAACCACGCCGGCGTGAGCTGGGCAGCCGGGAAGGCCTTCAGCCAGGAAAAGCCGAGGGCTCTGGCCTGCTGGATCTCGGTGGGGGTGGCGACGCCGGGAAGATGAGGCAGCCCGGCGTCGAGCGAGGCCAGGGCGACCTCGGGGTCGAACCCGGGCGCGACCGTGAAGGCGGCACCGGCGCTGGCTGCACGGCGCGCCGAGCCGGCGGAGGTGACCGTACCCGCCCCGACGATGCGGCCCTGGTTCTTGGCGGCCGCCACGGCCGCTTCGAGCGAGGGGAGCGCGTCCTCGCTCTGGAGGGTGACCTCGACCAGTTCTACGCCGGCGCCCCAGGCGAGCGCGCACAGCTCGACGGTCTCGGCCGGCGGCAGGCCGCGGAGGACCGCCATCACGCGCTGGTGAGCGAAGTGCTCCTCGAAAAACTCATCGGATTGGGCGGCGGCCCTGTTGGCCTCCGGAACTTGGGTCATAGAGATCTCCGTCCTCGATCGAGCCCGCCGGCGCTATCCCCCACCGTCCCACCGGACGCGGCCAGGTCTCCCGCCCTGCCCGCCCACCCGACCCGCCCGGGCTCCGTCGCCTTGCCCTCCCGCCGCCACGCGCCCGAGCTTCGGTCTTCCCCGCCCTTGCCCAAGCTTCGGGGCCGGCCGCCCAGCCCACCTCGTCCACCGAAAGTGCCACTGCGAGCAGGTCGGGAGGTGCCGTCGCCTGGTGGTCGGCGATCGACGCGAGGGCCACGCCGGCGAGCACGTGCCCGAGCCGGAGCCTCTGGGCCTGGGGCAGCCCCCGGAGCAGGCCCGACAGCCACCCGGCGGCAAAGGCGTCGCCGGCACCCACGGGCTCGCTCACGGCAACTGGTGGGCAGGGGACGAAGACCTCGCCGGCGCCGTCGAAGGCGGTGGCCCCCGTCGCGCCGTCCTTCACGACCAAGACCGGCGGTCCCGGCAACAGGTCGCGCACCTCCCGAGGCGCGTGGGTGCCCCACAAGGTTTGGGCCTCGTCGAGGCCGACGAACACGACCCCCGCCCGTTGCGCCAGCGCGCGAAGGCGCGGCGCCGCCTCTTTCGGGCCCCACAGGGCCGGGCGGAAGTTGACGTCGAAGCTGGCGAGCGTGGTTGTGCCCTCGAGGTGCCCGAAGAGCTGGCTCATCATTTCGTCGCAGGTGGGAGAGAGCGCCGGGGTGATCCCGCTCACATGGACCACTCTGGGAGGGGATGCCAGCACTGGGCGCAGGATGTCCGCGGCCATGAGCGAGGCTGCCGACCCGCGCCGGTAGTAGAAGACCCGGGCGCCCTCGGGGCGAGGGTCCTTGAAATAGACGCCGGTCGGTGCCGCCTTGTCCAACTCGACGAGCGAGGTGCCCACGCCGGCGGCGGCCACGTCTGCCAGCACCCGGTGCCCGAGCGGGTCGTCACCGAGCCTGCTGACCCAGGTGACCTGGTGGCCGAGGCCCGCCAGGTACATGGCAACGTTGGACTCAGCCCCTCCGGTGTGGATGGCGACTTCGCGGGCCAGCTCAAGTGGCTCGGGGTGCACCGGCGCCACCATCGCCATGGTCTCGCCGATGCAGACGACCTCGGCCATGGCCATAACCAGGCCGCAGCTTAGCGGCCCTCTGGTTGCGCTCGCTGGGTGGGTGTGCCGGCGGGGCCGCCACATCCCTTGCGGCCACATCCCTTGCGGCCACATCCCCTTGCGGCCACATCCCCTTGCGGCCAGATCCCTTGCGGCCACATCCCTTGCGGCCGGCGAAGCTCCCCGGTCCTTGACGGCACTCGCGGCCCCTGCCGGCGCATTGGCAGTGAGCGCGAGTACGATAGGCGACTTGCATCGTCAGCTTTTCGCACCACATGAACGAGGAGGGTCATTGTGAAGCGGAGTTTCCGTAACAAGCTCGTGGCCAGCGTGGTATCGGCCGCGACGGCTGCCACTACTGCCGGCGTCGGTGCCGTAGGGCAGCCCGCCAGCGCTGCCACACCTGTGTCGTTCACCTACTGGACGAGCGGCTTCAAGCCGGCCGAGATCACCACCATCGACAACACCTTCGACAAGGCCTACCCCGGCTACCAGGCCCACGGCCAGTACATCTCTACGTCCGACGAGTACCTGCCCAAGGTGATCTCGGCGTTGAAGACCGGCACTTACCCGACGGTGCTCACCGACCAAAACCCCTCAGACCTGCCCCTGTATGCACAAAGCGGCAAGCTGGTCCCCTTGACGGGCAAGCTCAACGGCGTCACCAACAGCCTCTACCCCGGCATCGAGAAGTCGCTTTTCTACCGGGGCCAGCAACTCGGCATGGCGCTGGCCGGCGTGGGCGACATTGCCCTCTTTTACAACAAGTCCGACTTCAAAGCGGCTGGCATCGCAGCGCCCCCGAAGACCTGGGCGCAGCTGGTACAAGACGCGGTCAAGCTGACGGACCCCAAGGCCAAGCGCTGGGGCTTTTACGTCCCGACCGGAGACGCCGAGTGGATCTCCTACGACTGGGAGCCCGTGCTTTGGGGCGACGGTGGCCAGCTCTTGAACGCCAACCAGACCAAGGCGGCCTTCGATAGCGCCGCCGGCATCAAGGCCCTCAGCACTTGGGTAAACCTGGTCCGCAAGTACAAGGCGGCGCCGGCCGCTAGTTACGCCGCTGACGGCAACTTCGACGGCCCCACCGCCTTCAGTTCCAACGCGGTCGCGATGATCACCGACGGCGTCTGGCTCGAAGGAGAGCTCCCGAAGAACCTGTCCTACGGCGTCGCGCCCTACCCGGCCGGCACCAAGGGCGAGTCCACCAACATCGGCCTCGGCGTTGTCGCCTTGTTGAAGACGACGCCGGCAGAGGACAAGGCCGGCTTGGACTTCATCAAGTTCCTCGCCAGCCCGAAGGAGGGCGCCTACCTGGCTTCCGTGAACGGCGGCCTGCCTTCCAGCCCGGCCCAGCTCCCCCAGCCCCTCATGAAGAAAAACGAGTCCGCCAAGTGGTTCAACGTATTTTCAGGGCTGGAAAAGTAAGGGCAGGTGCGTCCCATCACGCCCGCTTACAACGCCGTTTCGCAGGACCTTTGGACCGAAATCAACGCGGCGATCGACGGGCAGGTCACGCCGGCGAAGGCCCTTTCCATTGCCGCCAAGGAGGCTGACGCGGCCCTAGCCAAGAACGGCTGAGAGATCGGCTACATAGAGCTAATGCTGCCTCCCGGGACCTTCGGCCGGTTGTGCGCGCCAAGCTCGGCTTGCAGCGTGCCCATATGCCTTGGGTACGACCGGCCGAAGCCCAGCCGTTGTCTCATTAAGTGGCGCGGGCAGTTGACGTAGGGGCGGCCGGCTGGGTGCCGGTCGTGGGCCGCGCCCGCCGGGTTGGCCCCAGGCGGGGGCGGCTCGTCCGGCCGAGGACCACCAACCGCCCCTTGAGCCGCCATCGGATGCACCGGCCCCTGGCGCTGCCCTACCTCTTCATCGCGCCGGCGGTCGGCCTCACCGTCCTCTTCTCGCTGGTGCCCCTCGTCATGCTCGCCTACAGGAGCCTCTACGGCGGCGCGGGCATCTTCGCCACCTCGCTCCAGTTCGTCGGCTTGCAGAACTACGGCAACGCCGTCTCCCAGGGTGGCGGCAAGGCCCTCGAGGTGACGGCCATCTACACGGTCGCCTTCGTCGTGGGCAGCATGGCCCTCGGCCTCGGGATTGCCCTGCTGCTCAACATAAAGCTCCCGGGGCTCGACTTCCTACGGGCGCCCTTCGTCATCCCCCTCGTGGTCCCGACCGTTGCCACGGCTCTCATCTGGGCCAACATCTTCGCCCCCCAGTTCGGCTTCGTAAACCGCATCTTGGAGGGCCTCGGCCTTCCCCAGGCCGATTTCACGTCCTCGCCCTCGCTGGCCCCGGTCTCTACGGCCTTGTCCTATAACGACGGGGGCATCGGGCTTTCCCGGTCCAGGTGGCCTCTCGTCTGGTTCAAAGGGGGGTCAGAGCCTGGCGTGCTCAGCCTCGGGTTCCTGGCGCGCCGAGCCGACGGCACCGTCGCCGTGGTCACCGTTCTTCTTTCCGACCCGGCCAAGGCCATTGCGCCCGAGGTGACCTTGAAGGCGCTGGCGGACGTCCACGGCGCCTTCGGCCTGGTCCCTCCTGGTTGAAAGCGCCGGCCCCGGGCCCTGGCCCGGGGGAGCCGCGACTAATTCCCACGTGCGGGTGGTTCGCGGCCTCCTTTGTGCCGGCGTACTGCCTCGCGGAGCAGCCATTCGACTTGGGCATTGACCGAGCGGAGGTCGTCGGCCGCCCAGCGTTCGAGCTCGCGCCAGAGCTCAGGGTCGATGCGCAACAGGAACTGCTTGCGCTCGCTCACCCCACCCTCACTGGTAGAGCGTGCCGGTGTTGACAACGGGGCTGACCTGTGACTCGCCGCACAGCACGACCATCAGGTTGCTCACCATCGCCGCTTTGCGTTCCTCGTCGAGCTCGACGACCTGTCTTTCGCTCAACAGTTGCAGCGCCTGGTCGACCATCCCGACCGCGCCTTGCACGATCTTGCGGCGGGCCGCGATCACGGCCTCGGCCTGTTGGCGGCGCAGCATCGCCTGGGCGATCTCGGGTGCATAGGCGAGGTGGGTGAGGCGCGCCTCGTCCACCGCGATGCCGGCTTTTTCCAACCTGTGGCCGAGCTCGTCTTTCAACGCTGTCGACACCTGGTCCACGTTGCCGCGCAGCGTGACCGACGTCTCCTCTCCCTCGCCGTGGTCGTAAGGGTAGGCGGTGGCGAGGTGCCTGAGGGCGGTCTCGCTCTGCATCGCTACGTAGGCCTCGAAGTCGTCCACGTCGAAGATGGCCTGGGCGGTGTCCTCGACGTGCCACACGACGACCGCAGCGATGTCGATGGGGTTGCCGGCGCGGTCGTTCACCTTGAGCCGGTCGCCGTTCAGGGTGCGGGCACGGAGCGAGATTTTGTAGCGGGGCACGCGCCGGGCAGCTTGGGTGACGCCGGGGTCACGCCGGCCGAGCGGGCGCGAACGCCTGCCCGTCGAACCGTTGCTGAAAAAGGGGTTGCCCCACAAGAACCCGACCTGTCGGGTCGTGCCCATGTACCGGCCGAACAGGATGAGCACCCGTGCCTCGTTGGGCTGCAAGGTGAAAAAGCCCATCGAAGACAGCACCGCCAAGGCGAGCGCGGCGAGCCCGGTCCAGGTCTCCCAGCTTGCGCCTAAGGCGAGCATTGTCGAGCCAAAGGCATATAGCGCGATAGTCAAGGCCAGCATTGGCCAGCCTGGCCAAACGTTGGCCTGGCGTTCCTTGCTCATGTGAACCTCCTGGGTTCGTGCCGGCAGCGCTCCGGCTGCTCGGCGATAGCTACATGATATCACTTTTATCGAAGACGAGGTCTGCGGGAAGTTCTGTGGCCAGGCGCGACAAGGCCGGCACCGTGCTCTGGGCCGGGGCGCCGGCCGTCTGGATGTCCGTCGAGGAGGGGGATACTGGCCGGGGCCCTGGTTGCCTCGCCGGACGCGAGCCATGTCGGAGACAGGACCGAGGTGGCCGAGCTTGTCGGGGTTGGCTATGCCCGCGCACCGCCTGGACCACACCGTCTCGTACCTCGAGCGAGAGGACGCTTATTGACCTTGCCCTCGGGGTCGCAGGTGACGAACCCGGGCCCACCGTTCACGAGCCACCTGGTCGGGGCTCTCGCGCCTGGCGGGGCGCGCCCATCGCTCACGGCCGTTCTCTGGGGCCAAGAGCCACCGTTGTCGTTCGGGCCCCCGGACCGGCCCTCATGCGGCCTGGCGAAGCTTAGGCCCGGGTTCCTCGGCCACCCAGGCACGAAAACCCTGACGCCAGCTCGGGTAGCGCAGCGCCCAACCCAGCTGGGCTTTGGCCTTGCTGTTGGACGAGCCGCGGGCTTCGGTCATCATCGAGACCACGGCCTCTCCGGCGGCCAGCCGGCCCACCCACGCCGGCACATGGAGCGGTGGCTTGGCGCCGGCGACCTCGGCCAGGTAGGGGATCCACTCGGCCGCCGGCGCAGGTTCGTCGTCCACGACGTTGTACAGCCCGGGCGTGCCCCGGTCCAGCGCGGCGATGGTGGCGTCGGCGGCATCAATGAGGTGGATGAACGACCACAAGCCGGTCCCGGCGCCGACCACGGGGAGCTTGCGTCGCCGAACGGCGTCCAAGAAAGCAGCCGAACCGGGCCCGTAGAAGTTCCCGTACCGGAGGACCAGGCCTTCCACGCCGCGTGCGGCTGTCACGGCCTTCTCGAGCCCGGCTATAGCCGCCAAGCCCTGGCGCATGGTCTTGGGTGGGTGCGGGTCCAGCGGGGCAGTCTCGTCCTTTACCGGCGACCCGACCCGCTCGTTGGCCCAGCCGGTGAAGCTCTGGGCCACCACTCGGCGAGCGCCGGCCTTTTCCGCCGCTTCGAGCAAGTAGCGCGTCCCCTCGGTGCGGAGCCGGTTGGTCACCGCGAACTCACGGTCGAAATGGCGCAGGCTCGCAACGGAGGCGAGGGCGGTCATCTGGTGGACGACCACCTCGGGACGCGCAGCACCGACTGCGGCCATGACCGAGGCAGGGTCGAGCCCGTCCATCACCATGGCGTCGGCGCCCCAAGCGCGGATCTCGCCCAGCTTGGCCGAGGACCGGGTAGTGGCGACAACCTCATGGCCCAGGGCCAAGAGCTTGGGGACCAACTGGCGGCCCATCGCCCCCGTTCCTCCTGCAACGAACACTCGCACGATCTGCTCCTTTCAAGTTCAAGGTGTCGCGTACTTTTGCCGGCCCTTTAGACGAACGAGGACCCGTTCGAGTGACACCTCGGCACGGCACCCGAGCAAAGGGCGGCCGCGACCGCCACGGTTTTGCCCCTTGCCCCGGTGACTTTCGGGCCGGCGCTGGTGGCGCGCCCAGCCCTCGGTGGCATGGCTGCGCGCCGACCTGAGTGGGCGGTGGGGCCAGGATCCGACGTTAGGAGGCCGTGGACCTAGGACCAGCTACCGGTTTCCGGCGGGTTGCGGAGCGGAGGGCTTCCTTGGCGCGTACGAAGTCGGCTCGCATCTGGGCAACGACCGCCCCGCCGCCGCGGAGCGCCGCCGATGGGTGGAAGGTGGGCACGAGGTACCCAGAACGGTACGGGTAGACCCGGCCTCGTACACGCGTGATCCCCTCGCTGGTGCCGAGGAGCGTTTGTGTGGCGAACTTGCCCAGCGTGACTACCACCTTCGGGGCGATCAAGTCGAGCTGGGACTCGAGGTAGGGCCGGCAGGCCGAGATCTCGTCGGGCAAGGGGTCGCGATTGCCAGGAGGCCTGCACTTGGTCACGTTGGCTATGTAGCAGTTGGCCCGGGTTATACCGATCTCTTCCAGCATGAGACGGTCGAGGAGTTGGCCTGAACGGCCTACGAAGGGCAGGCCTTGGAGGTCCTCCTGCTCCCCGGGGCCTTCGCCGACGAACATGAGGTCGGCTTCGGGGTCCCCGGTGCCGAACACGACGTTGGTCCGCCCGGCCGAAAGCCGGCAGCGGGTGCAGCCCGCCGCCTCCTGCGCCAGCTGTCGCAGCGATGAGGCCCCGGTGCGGTCGGTAGCCATGCTGTTAGTCTGCCATGGGCCTGTCGCGGGCAGAGCACGACGGTTTTGAAGGTCGCCAGTTTTGAGGATCGCCTGTGGACGAGCACGAGCACGGTAGCGAGCACGAGCACGGTAGCGAGCACGAGCACGGTGGCGAGCACGAGCACGGTGGCGAGCACGAGCACGGTGGCGAAGGAGCGGGGTTGGTCACCTGCGCGCCCACAGCGCAAGACATGCGCCGGCTCGGCGCGGCTTTGGCGCGCGTCCTGGCGCCCGGGGACACGGTCTTGTTAGGCGGCGACCTGGGGGCAGGAAAGACCACCTTTACCCAGGGGCTCGCCCATGCCCTGGGCGTGACTGGCCCCGTGACCAGCCCCACGTTCGTCCTCGTGCACAGTTACCGGACTGCTGGCGGCTGGGACCTCCTGCACGCCGACGTCTGGCGTCTCGAACAACTCCAGGAGGTCATCGACCTGGCCATACCCGAATTGCAGGAGGAGGGTGCAGCCGCAGTGGTCGAGTGGGGCGACCTCGCCGCGCCGGCGCTGGCGGGCGACTGCCTGCACGTAGCGATCGCGTTTGAGCCC
>DAHWQF010000829.1 GCA_027334785.1 Acidimicrobiaceae bacterium | reverse complement strand
CCCGATCACCAAGACGTACACACGGGCGGACATCGAGCACCTGCTGAACGAGGTGGTGCCGTACAATTGGCATGCGTTCTTCCAGCGCCACGTGTACGAGATCGCCAAGCTGCCGCCGACCGGTGAAATCAAGCGCTCCGGCTGGCGTCTGGTGTACAACTCCAAGCCGAATCCGTTCGTCGTTGCCGATGAGCAGATGTTTCACATGAACTCGCAATGGCTGACCTACGGCTTCAATGTCGGTCAGGGCGGCAAACTCACCGACGTGCGCGAGTGGTCGCCGGCGTGGAAGGCGGCGATGGCGCCGGGGATGAAGATCGAGTCGGTCGACGGCCAGCGCTATACGCCGGCCGTGCTGAAGTATGTGATGGTGCAGGCCGAGCACACGCACCAGCCCACCACCTTCATCGTCTCGAAGGACGGCTGGTTCCACACGATCAAGGTGAGCTACTTCGGCGGTCCCCGTTATCCGCACCTCGTGCGCATACCCGGCACCGTGAACCTGCTCGCGAAGATCATGGCGCCGCACGCCGGACATTAGCTTGCATGATCGTTCGTGAACTGCGGCGCCGTGCAGCGCACGTTCGCACCGTTCATGAGTCATCCGGGTATGGGCGTTTAAGAGGCGCTGGGGCCGGACGAGGTGTCCGGCCCCAGCGCCGCGCCGGCAGCTGCAGGGCGCAGCCTCCGGCAGGCTCGCTCGATCTTAAGGCTCCTGCGCCCCGGGCGGGTCCGCGGCGTCCGGATTGACCACCCCGAAGTGTGCCGGCGTGTAGGCGTAGAACAGGCGCACCTTCTCACGGCGCAGCAGCTCGAGCAGCTTCTGCGCCTCCTCCTGAGTCACGAGAAATTCCACCTCGACGGTGAGCGTGCCGGCGAGCTCGAAAAAGCGCGCCTCATGCAG
>DAHWQF010000828.1 GCA_027334785.1 Acidimicrobiaceae bacterium | reverse complement strand
GCCACCTGCGGGAGCATCACGTCTGTGCCAAGCACTTCCATCGGCTGGGGGGAGAGCCCGAGCCGCTCGAGGGCCGCGGCCGCCACCACGGCCGCTCCCCCTGGCGGCACCCGCCCCAAGCGGGTGGCGATGTTGCCCCGGAGGCTCTCGAAGACCAGCCCTGGCCTCAACGCCGCCAGCTGTGCCCGCCGGCGCTGGCTCCCGGTCGCGACCACGCGGCCGGGCCGGAGGTCGGAAAGCCGGCACCCTACCAGGGCGTCCCGGGGGTCGCCCCGCTTGGGTGTCGCCGCGAGGCTGAGCCCCGGGGCTTCGACCGGCTGGAGGTCCTTGGCGGAGTGAACGGCCGCTTCGGCCCTGCCAGCGAGCACGGCTGCCTGGACCTCACCCACGAACACGCCCCGGCCGCCCATTTCCCACACCGGGACTTCGGGGGCGCGGTCCCCGGCGGTGGCCACGGGCAGCAGTTCGACTTGCAGGCCGGGGTGGGCGGCTCGCAGCAGGCCAGCAACGTGACGAGCCTGCCAGAGCGCGAGCGGGCTCCCCCGGGTGGCCAGGCGGAGCACTACCGATGCTCTGGGTCCCTGGGCCCGCCCGGGGCGCCACCCGCGGGCTCCTCCCCAAGACGAGAGGCCCAGCCCCGCCCCGAGCCGAGGCCGAACAGCTCCCGGAAGGCCTCCGCCATCGCCTCCCCCCGAGGCGTCCCCGCCGCTGCCTTCAAGTTGACCGTGGGCTCGTGCAGGATCTTGGCGACCACGCGCCGTGTGACCAGCTCGACAGCTTCTCTCTCGGTCGGCCCGAGGGAGGTCAAGCGGCCGTCGAGCCGGGACAGTTCAGCCCTGCGCAGCTCGTCGGCCCAATCGTGCAGGCGGCTCACCAAGGGGGCCACCGTGCGAGCAGCCTGGACGCTGCC
>DAHWQF010000827.1 GCA_027334785.1 Acidimicrobiaceae bacterium | reverse complement strand
TTCGTCGTAGCGGGTGGTCGTGAGGCGGCGGTGCCGGCCCGGCACCCTTGTCCCCGTCAGGTAGAAGCGAGCTCCAGGGAACCGGCCCCGTAGTGCGTCGAGGATCTCGGCCCAGCTGTCGGGCCTCGGGTACTGGGCCGCCGGCCCCGATCCGGCGGGGAGCACGCAGATCTTCGGGCCGTCATGCGCGTACCGACGCGCAAAGGCACGTGCTTCGGCGGGGACCTCGAGCCTCATGCGCGCGTGGGGGTCGTAGCCAAGCCCTTCGGGGAGGGACAGTTCCGGGAAAAGGAGACCTCGGCCGCGGCGCACGACGAGCTCGGCGTCGGTCCGGGCGTAGTAGGCCAAGGTGGCCTCTTCCTCCCAGCCCAGCTCAGGCTTGTGACCCTCCGGGCGTTCACCTCGTTCGACCATCCTGTCGGCCTGCTCGAACTCGCAGCGCATGAGGTTGTTGTCCACCACGTAGTCCCACTCCCGGGGCATCTCGGGGACCGAAAGGTCATACGATCCCGGCTCGGCTACCGGGACCCGGTAGAGACCGACGACCCAGGGCGCGCCTTCGCACAGTTCCCACGGTGAGCCGTCCGAAAGGGCGATGTGCACCTCGCTGCCGGGGTTCGCGTCGTGGAACCTCTTCGCGTACTGGATGGCCTCTAGCGGGACCTTCCGGGTTAGGACCAGGTGAGGCTTGATCTGCCCTGGTAAAGGAGGGTTTCCTGTTGCGCCAAGCGTATTACCTAACTGAGCTGTCGCTGGCCGGGACGGCGAGGGCGACTTCGTCGATGGAGGGGAAGGGGTGGGAAGCGTTGTAGTTGTCGGCCGTGCCCCATCGGGCGCTCATGTCAACCACGACATGGTCTGCCTCGTCCACGAAAAAGACCCTCCAGCACTGGCGAGGGTTGGCTGGGAGGGC
>DAHWQF010000826.1 GCA_027334785.1 Acidimicrobiaceae bacterium | reverse complement strand
AATTGGAATTGAATAGAGCAAGAACGGGATTTTGTTGCGTCATTGAATAGCTATTGCTAATTGTGTATTGGGTGCCAGAAACAGAAGCATAATAGTCTGATGGTGTTCCACTTGAAAAATTCCACGACCAAGTTTCATATTTACCTGTGTATATGGTATTTTGCAATACAAAATTATTTCCATTTGCCCCATTTGCTACGATGCCAATTTCACCACTACCGCCATACCATGAGACACCAAGAGATGGTGCTAATCTGCCACCTGTCGAACCACCTGACAGAGCACTTGAGTTCCCTATCACTATCCCTCCTGCACTCGGATCTGCACCTGCATACCCTGATGAGCTGTAATTACCAAATTGAGCTCCCATAATGACATATATGTTCCCATGCAAGATTGTCGAATTATAGATTACTGCATTGTTAGCAGTGCTTAACGTAAGCCCATTGTCCACACTATAACCTGTTGGATTTGTATATACCGTCAGACCAGATGGCAAAGATGTGCCTGCAAAATCATAACTCTCTGGAAATACCTTTTGAATGTTATCCGTTGTTCTCGCACTTCCAAAAGTATTTGAAATACCGAGATACCCATTCTCTGAAAACAAATTCTCGAATGATGGTAGAACCTGCATATCTATGACAGAGTTGCCGTAATAATTCTTGACCCATACTTGTAGTACAGTGGAATTTATGCTCTGAATCCAAGCGTACAATAATGTTCCATTCTGTGCAGAGAATTGTATATTGCTTCCTGCCGTGTTGATGCTATAACTCGCAGGATTGGTGATTGTAATAAGTTGCTGATACATTGGTTGGTTGGAAAGAGTGATTGAAGTACCAGAACCGATGGTGAAGGTGGGCATTGAGGGAACGTACGTACGGGCAAGAGCATAATAATCTGTTTGACTCGTAT
>DAHWQF010000825.1 GCA_027334785.1 Acidimicrobiaceae bacterium | reverse complement strand
CCTGCCGAAACAGGCTGCCGCGGGGTGAACGCAATCAGGGGGCGCTCGACCCGGGCGGAATGATCTGGCCAGGCCGGCTCTCCAGCAGCGCCGTGACCTGCTCGGTGGAGAGCGTCTCTGGGAGCCGTCCCGGGGCCCGCAGGCGCACCGGGCGGCGAGGGGAGCGCCGCGCCCGCCCGCCCACCTGGTCCAAGAAGGGCTTGTAGGACCGCCGACCGCCCCGGCGCCAGTCGACCAGTTCGGCCGCCACCGCCACCCCCCGTCGGGCATGAAAGTCATAGAGGCCGAAAACTGCCGCCAAGTGCCGGTTGACCGTCGACGCGGCGCGGGCCGAGGCACCGGCGTCGATGACCACCACGCCTTCGGCCGGGGAGCGCAGGGCCGAAACGAACCGGCCGACGTCGTCAAGCCTCACGGCGTCCCATGCGACGCCTCTCGCCACGAGGTGCTCGAAGAACAAGCACAAGCTGGACGCGTAGGCCCGGACCGTGTTCGGCGAGCGCTCGACCGCTTGCAGGTGGGCGAGGTAGCTCTCCACCGGCTCGACCGGCTCGAAGCGCTCGTCCACCACTGTCCACGAGGCCGCCCCGCCAGGTGCCACTAGCCGTTGGACCAGCATCGGGCCCCGACCTCACCGCAAGCGGTCACCAAGGGCCACCGAGCCCTGGCTTGGCCTTCGCGCCAGTGGCAATAGCAGCCGTAGCGGCGCTCGACTTCCAATACGTCCCCGTGGAGGTGATCCGCGACCTCATCCCAGCTGTAGCCCCGCTCCCGTGCGTCGGCGACGGCGTCCCACGACAGCCTGTCCGCCTCATAGGCAAGGAACCAGATGGACGACAAGACCGCTCCGGCGTCAGCGGGGCCGAGGGGGGACCAGAACCTCGCTAGCTCCCGGAGGAGGGCCTCGACGAGCTCGTCCG
>DAHWQF010000824.1 GCA_027334785.1 Acidimicrobiaceae bacterium | reverse complement strand
CGGCTGTGGGAGAGCTCTCCTTCACCCAGTCGAGCCCGCCATCATCGCTAGCGATGATGGTCCCTTGGTCACCCACGGCCCAGGCGAGGCCATGGGCACCCGCCCCAGGTGGTACCGACACGCTCCGCAACGGTGGTAGCGCGCCCTCGGCTGGCGCGCGTGCTGGCGACCAGTTGGCCCCGCTGTCGAAGGTCACGTAGATACGGCTGGCGGACAGGGAACTGTCCGTGCCGACGGCGACGCAGTGGCTGTGGCCGGCCGCCGCGGGTGGGCCACAGGAGATGGAGGTGAAGTACCCGGCCCCGAGGCTCACGCTGTTGGACCAGCCCTGTCCCCGGTAGTCGAACTGCTGGTAGATGTTGCCCCCACCGCCCACGGCGAAGTGCTCGTCGGTGTTGCCCAAGGCGACCGAGCGCAGGCAGGCGTTCTCGGGCCCACCTGGGCCACACTCAGAACCCGCTGGGCCGAGCACCGTGATGAGGCGCCAGCCATCACCCCCGAACGCCCTCGGGTCGTACTCGGCAGCCACGGCGGTCCCGACTGCCCAGCACCGGCTCCCCCCGGCTTGACAGGCAACGGCACTGAACGGGTAGCTGGTGAGAGGACTCGGGGTGGCACGCCGCCAGGGGCCACCACCTTGGCTGGCGAGCAGGGTGCCGTCATCGCCGGCCGCGAAGCACGCGAGCGGCAGTGGCCTTGCCGAGAGCGAGGCGACACAGGCAATACCACGCAGGCTGGCACGAGTCGGCGAGGGCTGGGCTACCCAGTTCCCACCGTTGCCAAAGGACCGCTCGATGCTCCCGCCCGCTCCGACGCCGTAGCAATAGACGCGCGAAGCCACAGGCACGCAAGAGACTGCGTAGAGGTTGTCCTTGGTGGGGGACGCGACGGCCTTCCAGGGGCCGTTCGGGGCCGGGGGCCCAACTCC
>DAHWQF010000823.1 GCA_027334785.1 Acidimicrobiaceae bacterium | reverse complement strand
GGCGTGAGGGTCAAGCCGTCAAAACTCTCGACCGTCTGGCCTCCCTCGACCACTGACAAGTTGAAAGGGTTGGGGCCTTCGCCGTCGGAACTATCTTCGGAACTCTCGACTACCACCGAGAGGCGGGCATCGGGCTCGACGCTCGTCACCTCGAGGGGGGCGCCAAGGGCGCGGTCCGCGGCGGGAAGGGCAAGCTGGGACGGCTGGCCCGAGGGCGCGCTATTGGGCACTCGGGCGATGTACGCGATGGTGCCGCCGTTGTCGAAGTAACCGCGCACTGCGATCGGAAGCATGCAGCCTTCGGCGTAGCCTCCATAGAGTTCTTCGAACTGGGACCAGCTGGTTACGAGGCGGGGCTTCACGCCTTCGGGGTCGGAGGGGTCATCGAGAGGGGCTTTGGCCGTAAAACCGACGAAAGCGGCCACCGCAGTGGCTGCCGCGGTCAGGACCTTTTGGGACGACGGGACCTCCTCGACGTACACCCCGGGTGCTGCATAAGTGGGCATCGGCTACTCCCTGTCAAGCTCATTCGTCTTTCCGATGGCGACGCGCGTTTTTCGCCGCCGCGGGCCAGCGAACTGGCCGCGGGAAAACGATAGAGCACCTAGCGCGGCCGCGTCAGCGCGACCAGAGGCAAATGGCCTGATTTTCTTGGGTAGGAAGTCCCGAAATGGGACGAACAAGAAGATCGAGCAAAACGAGAACGAGCCTAGCGCTCAGTTGACGATGGTCCGGGCCGAGCCAGAGAAAGTAACGCTGACCACCCCGCCCCAGGCGCAATTGCAAATGGCGCCCTCGCTCACTGCCGGCACCCCTCCGACCAGTGTCGTGGGGCTCGGCGGCTTCCATGGCCCAACCGGTACCGGGACACAAGGCATGGGCGTCAGCACGTCGAGGGCGGCCGCGGTGGCCGCAGCAACCTCGGGGT
>DAHWQF010000822.1 GCA_027334785.1 Acidimicrobiaceae bacterium | reverse complement strand
CACGCTCCCGGTCAAACGCCCGCTGACCGGCGCAGGAAGGCCGCCGGCCGGGGCACCACGCTGGCCGGCAGGCACGACCGAGGCCGCCGGACGGGTGCCAGCTGTCGAAGCCGCCCACGCAATGCCGGCGCCAGCTGTCGCGAGCGCCAGTACCGCCAAAGCGACGACACCACCCACGCCCGCCCGGGCACGGTCCGCCATTGATGGGATCCTAGCGGTACCAAGCCTGAACCGCGACAACGCCGGACAGCAGGCTGGCCAACCAAGGAGCATGCCAACGAACGAGCATTCCAACCAACGAGCATTCAGCGCCAGGGCCCGAGCTCGGGAGCTCGCCTCCCCCCGACCGTGACACCGCGCCCGGTTACCCAGGCGAACAACTCCCCCACGGTCCCATCTAGCTCCACTGCCTCGCCGCTGCCTGCCACCCAGTGCTGGTCCGTGTCAGTGGCTGCAAGCGCAACTGCGACCCCTTTTGGGAGCCTCGACGGGAGATCGACCATGGCCCGGTCCATTTCCTCCAGGACCCACTCCGAGGGCCAATCGGAGAGTGAATAGCCGAAGTCGAGGTCGACGTGGTGGACCTCGACCTCACGGAGGCGGGCGATGACCAGCTGGCCGATCTTCACCTCGCCCATCCGGTAGTGGACGGCAGGCGCTCGCAGGACCTCGTCCGGCGCCACCCGCAGGACCGACATCGCGCTTTGCGACGACTGTCGCAACTCGCGCTCGAGATCAGCGACCTTCGCACCTCGGCCGGCCTCGATCTCGGCATCCCGAGCGGCCTGCCCGCCCGGGTAAAGCTCCGCCACCTCGCCCCGGGTGGCCGCCTCGACCACGCGGGCGAGGCCAAAGGCATTGGCGCTCAGGTGCTTCAGCACCATGGCTCTGTCCCAGCCGGGAAGGAGGCTCGGCTGGGCGACCACGAC
>DAHWQF010000821.1 GCA_027334785.1 Acidimicrobiaceae bacterium | reverse complement strand
AAAAGGTAACGGGCGAGCGGGAAACTCGCCCTCACGGTTGCCCCGTGGCTGGAGCACCAGCGCACATAGGCATCCCTGATCGCCCTAACCCTCGGGTTGTCCTTTGCTGTTGACTCCCACTGGGCCACCCTTTCCTCGCGGAGCTGCAAGAAGATCCCCTCGCCGCGCTGCTCGACCGCCGGCACCCACGTCGGGGCGGACAGGCTGAGCGCCACGCGGTGGACGGGTGCGACGTCGGCTCTCTCGGGCAGGGCGTTCCGCGTGAAGCCGACGAGCGCCCGGACCTCGCGAAGCCTCGTCACCCGTACCACCTGGTCGAGGAGCCCTTCGTAGCCCTCGGGCACGCCGGCCACCTCGGCCCGGAAGTCGTCGTCCTGCTTGTCGGTCGTCGGCCGTGCGAGCATCTGCCACTCGTCGGCGAGCAGCTCTTCTGCCGTGCTGCCGGCGCCTCCTCCCACCGCTGCCGCCCCGGGGCCACCTTTGGCTCGCAGGTCCTCGATGCACGCCCAGACCTCCTCGGCCGGCACCTGGCGGAGGCTCCGCAGCTCATCGAGGCGGTCGGTGAGCATCTGCACCACGGAAGCACTAGGCAAGGCACCGAGGAGCTCCCAGTTGGCCGCCACTACGTCGGCAACGCCGAGCACCTGGGGGAGGTGGAGCGCACTGGCCGTGAGCGCGAACCAGAGGTTGGAGGCGCCGAGGACCATGAGGTGCAACGGTTTCCCACATTCTTCGAAGTGCTGGAGATGGGGGTGGCGGCCCCGGCAGAGCGGTAGGACCTCGGCGCCTTTCCTCCCCGCGGCCTCCGAGATGTTGCGTTGCTTACCGCACTCGGCGCAGCGGACCTGCACCCTCGGCCCGAGCGTGCTCGATGAGTCGCTCATCGTGAGCTTGGGGCCCGCACAGGGCAGGCCGCGGTGGACGAACTCCA
>DAHWQF010000820.1 GCA_027334785.1 Acidimicrobiaceae bacterium | reverse complement strand
CGCGTTTCGTTGTTGGATCTCGGCAAGCCGGAAGGGCGCCTGCTCGGCTTCGGCCCCGGCTCGCCGACAGCTGGTGCCGAGTGGCTGAAGCACAACCTTTCCCGGGCAGCCGACACCCTCCCGAACGGCTACTGCGGCCGGCCGCCCCAGCAGGACTGCCCCCACCCCAGCGCCTGCCTGACGTGCCCGGATTTCCAGACGACGGTCCAGTTCCTGCCGGTGCACCGCCGCCAAGCCGAAGAGACGGCCAAGTTGGCCGAGGCCGCCGAGTCGGCCGGCCACGAGCGCTTGGCGGGCAACCACCGCCGGGCCCTTGCCAATTTGGAGAAGATCATCTCCGCCCTGGAGGCCACCGAGCGCGACGAGCCACCCGGTGCCTGAGCGCGCCGAGGGGCTGCGCCGCGCGGCCGAGGCACGCCACGAGGCGGCGGCCATCCGCGCCGAAACGGCGCTAAAAGCCCTGCGGCGACAGTCAAAGACGGTCAACTACGTCCAGCTCGCCAAGACCGCCGGGGTCTCCCGGTCCTGGCTCTACCGTCAGCCCGAGATCCGCCAAAAAGTCGAGCGGATGAGGGAGGCGTCACCGCTACCGGGGCAACGCGGCCAAGCCGCCCAGCGGGCGAGCGCCGGCTCGTTGCGCCAGAAGCTGCACACCTACCGCGAGGAGCTCGCTCGGCTGCGAACCGAGAACACCGCCCTCAAGGAGCAACTTGCCCAGCGCCTCGGGGAGGCTCGGGCAGCTTCGGTGACGAAGAGGACCTACTAAAACGTCGGCTTGGGAGCTGGTCATCGGAGGCGGGCCCCTACCTCCAGCGCGAGAGGCTGACCGTCGGAGGGGGAGAAGCCATTAGCGCCGAAGTGTACGGGTACCCGCGCAATAGCCTACGCTGGGGCCACTGCCTCGCACCGGAGCGCGGCGAGGACACGCCACCGTCCTCGA
>DAHWQF010000081.1 GCA_027334785.1 Acidimicrobiaceae bacterium | reverse complement strand
CCGAACGAGGTTGAAAATGTACCAGTCGATCCCGTTTTCAACGTCGATGCAGGAATACTGGTTCTGGATCAACATTTTGACGGGACCGAAAATGTTATAGGGGAAATAGGCGCTCCGGTTTACGTCGGTCACGTCGAAGGTGACAACGTTGGCGAAAGACCAGACGTATTCCCAGTCGAACACGACGTCGGTGCGCCGCATGTCCTGAATGTTGAGCACGCTCTTTTGCGTGTTGCCCGGGGTGAGGGCGAGGTCCTGGGTGTCCTCGTACTGGTCGTACCACTGGGTCGCGTTGGGGACGCCGGGGATATCGAACTGCGAGCCCGGCTGCACTACGGGGGCTTGATTTGCCACTGTCTTAACCTCCGAAGACGGTGGCGCCGCCACCGAAGTTCCCGGCCTTTAGGGCCCATTGGATGATCGCACCGAGGGAGAACACGCCGATCGTCACCGCGAACAAGAAGACGATCGGGTGATCGAGTGCTTCTGTCATGCCGGCCATATCACCCTGTGGGTGTCGGCCGTGAGGACGAGGCGGTTTCAATCCACGTTCCCCCCAAAGGGAGAACGCTGGGACGTGGACCTTGGGCACCTGGCATCAACCTTTCACGTTTCAATCCACGTTCCCCCCAAAGGGAGAACGCTGGGCCCCGTCACGGTGCATTGGAGCAGCCGAGCGTTCGGGTTTCAATCCACGTTCCCCCCAAAGGGAGAACGCTGGGGCTCACGACCAGCGTGGACTTCCCTTAGCACTCGTGTGACCACGCTGGGTGAACCATATCATGATGACTATTATGTTATCAAAGAGCATGTTGTGGCCGCGGACCCATCCAGAGGCCGGGCTTCGCAGGAGGTTCGCGATTACCACACGAGGGCACCTCGGCTGGTCTCATCGGGCCTCCGACGGCCGAGGGCCACAGGTGGTTCGCTGAGCTTGTAGATGCGCACGGAGTCGAGGTGGTCGTCCATTGTCCGCTGCAGGCGCGCGATAAACCGGACGAGTTGCCCTGGTTCGATAGTGAGCTCGAAGACGCTGTACTGGACCCGCAGACCATGCCCTTCGCACAGGCGCGCAACCTCCCGGAGCCGGCGCTCGCCCGCTGGCGTTGTCGTGTCGACATCGTAGGTTACGAGGTAACCGGCCAACCTAGGCTTACCCGTGGGGGATGTACGTCGCGAGATCGCCGCGGATCACCCTCGCGAGGATCCTCGCTTGGACATGGGGTACGAGCCGGAAGGGTTGGCTCCCTCGGAGCGCAGCCGCTGTCATCCCTCGTTCGTTTTGTTCTTGCCAACTCGCGATAACCGTGCGACGGCCGTCTTCAGTTAGCGACCATGCACCGCTCACCTCTTGAGCGAAATGTTCGGTGGTCAGTTGGCGCCGGTTGCATAGCGTCACGCACAGCCTGTCAACGATGGGGCGGAACTCCTCCATCAAGTCGAGCGCGAGCGCGGGGCGACCCGGCCGTATGCTATGGAGGTACCCGATTTGAGGGTCTAGGCCCACGGCCTCCAATGCCCCCGTGCACTGGCTACGCAACAGGCCGTAAAGGAAGCCGAGCGTTGCGTTCGGGCCGTCGAGGGGCGGCCGCCTTGTCCGTTCGCCCATCGCCAGAGCACGCATGCTCCAGCGCAGGTTCTCGAAGTGCAGCCGTGAACCTTGTCCTTCGGCGCCTAGGAGGGAGCCGAGGTCTTTGGCATCGCGCGCCGCGTGAAGCTGCGCAATGAGCGAGCCCGGTGGTGAGGGCACGCTTTCACCAGGCCGGTACCTGGCCGCATCTCTGGCGAAATGCACGCATGACCTCAACTTGCCTGCTACGAACATCCTCGCGAGCTCTAGTCGCGCGGTTGGGTCGAGGTGCGCCCTTTGCTGGTCCATGCGGAGGAGCACGTTGCCTGTCATCGGGCCTTGGAGCCTTCCCGTGAAGCGGCCCGAACGTGTCATCCAAATGATCGTGCGGCCGTCGAGCCCGCAGCGGTGGACAAGTTCGGAGCTGACCCCGACGGAGCCAAACGCGACGATCGAGTCCAACCTTATCAACGGCATCCTTCGTGGCGGGGCCCCTTCACAGTCTGCCCGCACGCAGTCGCCTTCTAGGCGTAGCCGGGTGCCCTGGGTATGGACGAACAAGGTATTGAGCACCTCATGCATCGAAGACCGATTCGACGCGACGGTGCCACGCGACGTTGTTTTCCGTCTGCTCGGGCAAGCAGAGCTCGACAAGGGAGCAGTCGTTGCAGCGATCGTCCCGGACCGCAGGGGGAAGGCTACCTTTGTGGAGTTGCCCGCGCATGGCCCCCACGACCTCGGACACTTCTTGGCGAAGCGATGGGCTGTTTGCGAGCACGGAGCTCCGGCGTCGGCTCGCCCGGCTGAAGACCCACCCATGGTTCACTGGCTTGCCCGTGGCCTCCTCCAAGCAAATGGCCTGGGCGACGACCTGTAGGACCGCCCCGTGCCCGACCTTCGAGCCCAACTTGTGCTCGACCGGCGAGAGCTCCCCCGTGGAGAGGTCCTCTTCTACGGCATCGCATATGCCTATCAGCCCGAGATGGTCAGACCATACCGTCACGGAGTGGTGAAGCCGCCTACCAGGCTGAGAGCGAACGGCTCCCAGATCTACTGTGGAGTGGCCGAGCGCCCCCATCGTGGTCGACAGGTTGTCCTCCCAAGATCGCTCCTCGTGGATGAGCATGCACTGCCGCTGGCAATAGGCCCAGTGCTCGATCGCGGAGATGGGCAGGTACGGTTCGTTCACTCGGTGAGGTTGTAGTAGTAGACGTCTTCTGGCATCCCCTCTTCGACGACCTTCACCGAGTAGTCCGAGAAGGACCGCGCGGGTGCGTGCTCTGCGACGATGCTGACTCGCTCGACCAGGCGGTGCCGCGGGGCGTCCCCGAGCGGGTTGGTATGACTGAACACGTGCAGGCCTCGGCATGCCATCCGTCCCCGAGCCGCGGAACGGTCCTGGTCCCACATGCGCGTCAGCGCTTCCCAGAACAATGTTAGGTCTTTCGTGTCCACCCCCGTCCCGTCGCTCCTGCGGCCGTTGCGTGCCCCCAGCATAGGGCTGTAGGTGCCCTCCGTGACATAAAGGCCGTAGGGCACGATCGCTTTTCGGCCCATCTCGCGGTCCTTACCCCCTTCACCTCCTAGGAGCTTCTTGAGCTCTTCTTCTTTTGTCACCGCGACGCGTGTAATTGCAAGCTCCTGTTGGAACACTGGGTCCACGCTGCGCCCTATGGCTAATTGAACGGGGCCTCGGACCTGGCCGCAATTGAAATCGCCTGTGCTCATCACTGCACCGAACATCCTCACGTCGAAAAAGTTGTCGCACATCCAGGCACGCGCCTCTGGGTCTGCGGCCTTCGAGCCCTTTTTCCCAAGCGCACTGAAAGCCCGTCGGTGACGCTCGTTCAGCGCCACCCCTTCCTCTACGTAGATCTTGAGCCGTTCACGTAGCGGGTCGTCTTCGGCGAGCCCCTGCTCGTAGAGCGCCACATAGTTCCGGACCTTACGCTTGAGCGCCGTATCTGTCACCAAACCCTGGTTGGTCTCGGGGTCGATGCGGGGTAGGTTTCCGGCGTCGGGGTCACCGTTTGGGTTCGAGTCGCTGGCATCGAACAATAAGACGAAGTCGTGGCGCCTTGCCGGGTCAAGGTACGCGGCGTCGAGGCTCGGGGTGGTCATTCTTCAGTCCTCCTCAGTTTCGGGGATGTCTTCTTCGGTCGGTGGGGCGTTAGTGATGTTCCTTGCCTTTGCCGCTACTGCTTCCGCGATGTCTGCTGCGCGCTGGTGATAGAAGCCCAGCGCGAACTCCGCCTGCTGCTGCATTGTCAGCTGACGGGGCAGGTGGTCTAGTCGGTCGAGGATCTCGGTCAACTTACGTTCGTAAGCGGCCGCCCACCCGGGCCGTGCTCTCCGGAGCTTGGCCAGGTGCGCCTGCGATCCCCGTAGGAGCGACGGCAAGCTTGTAGAGGGCGACGACGATGCCGACCCGTAGAAGCGGTCGACGATGGTCGAGTTGACCCTCCCTAGCGCGGCTCTCTGGGTCTGGTCAAGAACTGAGAGCAGCCGGCCACAGTGGTACGCCGGTTCTTTACGGTCAGGTTCGAGACTTGTCATTGTCACCTCTGGTCGTTGGTCGTCGTCGGGCAATAGCCCGAGCTTCAGCACACATGCTTGTGCCTGGGTCACGTCCCCCGTGGCCCGGATGCGCCCTATCGCGCCCTGCCACACCACTACGGGCATGTGGTGGCCGAGCAGCGCCGATTCCACGAGGCGCGGCACGAGCCTCCTAGCCGTATCGTCGCTCGTTCCGCGGTCCTTGCCTGGAGCCGGTGCAGCTGCCGACAGCAGCTCCCACAGCGGGAGCGGGCGCGGGGGGGAGCCGTCTCGGCCAACGACCCTTTGCCTCGCGAACCACCTAGAGAGGTTCGCCTGTGCCTCAGCCAGAGCAGTGTCCAGCCAGGCGCGCACAACCGCCCGCCCGCTATTGCCTCCAAGGGCGACGGCCAAGAAGCGCTCCTTACCAACGTCGCCGGAGGGCCGGCCCGTGAGCGGGGAGCGGAGCAACGCTGCCACCTCGGCGGGGTCGGCTTCGAAGAGCAACGTGTCCAGGTGCACCTCTTCTTCGCCCAAGGTCCACCATGCCCACCGGAATGGCCCGACCTTCCTTGAATGCCGCTCGTCTTCGAGCAAGACGGCGAGGGCCCCATGGCTGGTCATAGCGCAACGAGAGCACATGTGGGCGTTGAGGGAGCGGGACAGGCCATAATGCTCGTGAGCGTCCTTATTGAAAGACACCAACGGCGACCCGCTTGACTGACCACCGGGGATGCCCTTCAGCTGAGGGAACTTCGCCACCAGCGGAGCGTTCCTTCCGCAGAGCATGCACTGGGCTTTTTCGTTCGACACAGTATCTGCTAGTACTCGCTCCGCCCACCAAGAGCGCACTGCAGGCGAAGCCAGGGGGTCCCGTCCCGCCACGGAAAACTCCACGACATCGGCGTCGTCCCAGTCATCTGGTAGTTCCAGGTGTTGGTAGGCGCCTTCATTGGTGAACGTCCTGACGGCCTCCACTAGCTCCTCCTGAGTCTGCGCGATGCAGTCGTCCAACAGGCTCACGTAGGCGGCGTGCTCCTCTCTCGCCCTACTCCCCCTTTCGCGTTTCGTGGCCGGGCCGGGCCCAAGAGCGTAGCTAGCCTTGTCTGTTACGGCCAACGCCGCTACGCCGGAAGTACGCGTGAGGTCCGGCGCGAGCCGCTTAGGCCCAGCCTTGTCTTCGGGCGTGGCCAGGTCGACGGGCTCGCGTGACAGGATCCGGCCGTCCGCTGCCAGCTCGATCCGTCGCCGCACGCGTTTGGAGCCGAAGCCAGGAGGTGGCACCCGGTCCGAGTGCATCTCGGCCCACGCCGCAGCTGCTGCGAGCAACATCACCTTCCTCCTGGCTCGTCACCGACGATGAGCCGCCCACCCACCACACGGGCCTCTGCGAACACGGCCTCGACCAACCTGCCGCGCTCGTCCCTTTCCACCCGGAATAGGACCCTTCCCAGTTCCAGGTCCAAGTCGACCGGCTCGTCGGCTTCGTCAGGCTCGGCTATGTTCGCCAAGAACTCCCGGCAGCCGAGGTAAGGCTGGGCAAAATGGCGCCCCTTGGCAACCCGGCGGCGGAACTGGTCCCGGTACTTAGCAGGCTCATCGCTGCCTCCGGTCACCTCGACGTCGGCATGTACGACGTAAGCCACATCGCGGAGCAACAGCGTGTGCCTTTGGTCCCTCTTCGTGGACGCGTCAAAGGACCCGTTCCCAGTCTTGGCCCAGCGTTGCGCCGTGTCGAAGGTCTGGCGGTCGTCGAGCTCGTTCCGCATCAGATGGGCCCAGCGGACAGGGCGGAGCACGTCAATGGCCCGAGGGCACCAGCGGAACTCCGGCCGCCAGAAGACAGACTCCAGTACACCGACCGCTGCGCTCGGGGTCATAACCGGGTACGAGACCCTTTCCGTAGCGTACTCCGGTCGCGTGAAGCATGCCCACGGGCCCCACACCTTGACCGAGACCGGGTGACCGGTCAGAGGAGGACGGTTTACCACTGGAACACCTCCTCGCTTTGTCGCCCCAACACGACCCCCAACCTCTCGTGGTAAGGGGCAAGCCAGCGCCCCAAACCCTTGTCTAACACCTGCAATGACCCTGCGCGGTTCGCGCCCTGAAAGGCCGATGGCAGGAGCTCTACCGTAAAGCCCGAGAGGAAGCGCCAGTCAGACCGGGCCAGCTTTGCACGCCGGGCGAGCCGGTCTGTCACTTCTTCCACCATCGCCCTTTGGTCGCTCGTCCCCCACGCCACGATGGCCGTGAGCCTGGGGTCTATCAGCCTGAAACGTTCTGCGACGAGCGGGAAATCCAG
The DNA here is from genome assembly GCA_027334785.1 of Acidimicrobiaceae bacterium. Classification (GTDB taxonomy): domain Bacteria; phylum Actinomycetota; class Acidimicrobiia; order Acidimicrobiales; family Palsa-688; genus JAJZYO01. Next base: position 3,914 of record DAHWQF010000081.1, on the reverse strand, counting down.
GCTCGTCCTAGCCACGTTCACGTCATGCGCGTCTAAGGTGACGGCGTCGTAGACGAGCTCGAACCATTTGCGGAGCACTTCTGGCCTCTCCGGCTGGAACTCGGCACCGAACACTTCCATGACGGCTGCGGTCTCCTGGGTGCCTACCCGGTACTCCCCCGGAGGCAGCTTGCCATCCGCGAGCTTGACCACACGCACTTCCCCGAAGTCCCTGAGGCCGTTCCGGTTGCAGCGTCCAGCCGCTTGGGCGAGCGAAGGCAACGGGCCGGAAACCCTTACGACTCGGGGGAAGTCAAGGTCGAGGCCTGCTTCGACCAATTGTGTCGATACTAGCCGGCACGTCCGCCCGCTCCCGAGCCTCTCGTTGACCTCTTCAAGCACGGCGCGCCGGTGCTCACGACACAGCCGGGTTGACAGGTAAAGGTGCGAGGGGTCGAGGCTCTCCAGGGCCTCGCTCACCTTTTCGGCATCGTCCACCGTGTTCGCGATGCAAAGGCACGAGCCTTCCTCCGCGAGCTCGGCGGCGAGAGTTTCTGCGCCGACGGGGCCCTCGTCGAACCGCCACCGCACCCTGTCGAACGCGGGCCCGACATCGAGGTCACCCCAGTCCACCATTTCCATTTCCCGCAGAGGCCCAATTAGGTCGAACGCCGGCTGCGTCGCCGTCATGAGGACAACGGTTGCGCCGGCGTACCGCACTAGCCAGTGCAGAGCCTCGGCGACTGGCTCGAGGACCCCCGCCGGGACAGTCTGGGCCTCGTCGAGGACGATCACCGAGGAGGCCAGCCGGTGCAGTTTTCGCAGCCTGGCAGGAGTGTGGCTGAACATGGACTCAAAGAGCTGGACGACAGTGGTCACGACAACCGGGGCGTCCCAGTTCTCAGCCGCTAAGCGCCGCCAAAGCGTGTCGCTGTGCTCCGAGACGCTGCTTTGGTGCTCCAAGACGGCGCCTGGCCTGCCCAGGGCTTTTCGGTACACCTCTGCGGTCTGTTCGGTCACCGTCATGTAGGGAAGGGCCACGACCACCCGTCTTTGGCCGTTCGCGCCGGCGTGAGCCAGCGCTGCGCCTAGGCCGGCGAGGGTCTTGCCCACGCCCGTCCGACCGGTCATCCGGTACATGCCGGTGCCACAGGAACGGGCCCGGCTGACCACGTGGTCGAAGTACAGGGCCCTTGCCTTGTTGAGGGTGGTGGCGTCAGAGCGCTCACGTAGTTCTCTGATCGCTTCATCGAAGGGCGCCTGCAAGTCCGACAGGTCGGCGCCTCCTCGTTCGTTGCTCCTTGCTCTCGTGAAGTGCTCCTCTGTATCTAGGAAGTCGGCATCGACGAGGCACGACGCCAGGAACCGTACCCGTAGCTCCTCGTCCCTCCGTGGCAGCCCTGGAAGGCTTAGCGGTGCCTTTGGGCGTAGGGGTTTGAGCACCACGCCCACTGCAGCGATCACGTCGTCGAACTCACCGGGGCCTGGCAACCTTTCGCGTAATTGGGCAAGCGCCGGGATTCCGCCGTGGTGGCCGTCGATCGCGAAGGCGGCCGCCATGCACCCGCTCGCGCTGGCGAGCGACACTCCGGCTCGTTTGTGGTCTCGCTGGGCGAACCTCGTGCGTGGCGCGGGGTCCCCGGACGCGCAGGCCGTTAGGTAGTCCTGAAAGGTGCAGCTCGCCTTCCCAACATCGTGCCAAAGGCCTGTCCAATAAGCCGCTTCTCCCAGACCTAGCGGTTCCCCGAACTCTCGCGCCATGGACGCGACACTCATAAGGTGCTCGGCCAGCGGGTGCCAAGCACCGCCCTCGTTCGGCGTATGAGCCATCAGGTTTGCGCGGTCAGTCACGAGTCCGCGTGAGCATAGTTGTGCGCGATGCGCAATAGGGGGATGCTCTTCCTGGGCATTTTCAGAAATAGGCAAAAGTTCCACCGGCTCGTACCTACTCACCAAGGAGCCCCTGCTCCCTGACCGCTAGCCCCTTTTCACGAGGCCCCGCTACTCCAACGTGTCGGGCGTTTTCAAACGAGCACCTTCCGGGTACGAGCCAGCGGCTCCGGTTCCCCGTGGGCTCCCCGCGAGCATGCCAACGCTCAAGGCTCGACCGGGTGGGCGACAGCGCCTGAGCGCTCGGCTTGGACAGCCTCGATGTCCGGGTCCGGTCATCTCGCTACCTTGGCTACAGATCTCACCCGTCAAGGAGACCGACCCGCCCTCAGCCGCCTCAGCGAGGAACGCCGGCGAGCGAGGGCTGGCGTTGCCCACGGGGCCGTGCCCACACGCCCTCCATCTGTACCGGGCACCTCGCGCTCAGGTGCCTCTACGCCCAGCCCTTTGTCTGCTCCGTGGCCAACCCCACCGCCCACGGGTGGCGCCAAGGCTTTGCCCTCTGTTCCTCAACTCAAGCGGCGCGATGTCGCGGTCGGGCCGGTTACCCGGAACACCCGTCGGACCAAGCGCGTGGAGCTTCCTACTTTGTGGAGGGGGCCCGGGCCGGGGCTTTCCCTCAACCGCTGGGGCGGACCTGTGAGAGGCCGCCTACCAGCACGCTGGGTTACCCGTACCTACCAAGCATTGGCCCCTCGCTCCCGTCGAGGACCGCGGTCTGCTGCTCATCGCAGCACGGTCATTGTGCCTGAGGCGCTCAAGGGGCCCCCGGCGAGGGAGTGCCTCGCGTTGGCTCTTGTGTTCGGTCCGATCGGGCGGACGCGCGCGCCTCGCGCACCCGGCGGGCGTCGACGCCGAGGGCACCGGCGACGGTGTTCGCGTCGAGGCCCGTGGAGAGGAGCGAGACGATCGCGTTTGCCTGGTCCTCGCGCGCCGTCGCTATGGCCCTTTCTGCCTCCTCTACCGAGGCCCGTGCTGCTTCGTAGAGGCGCATCGCCGCGTCACGCGCCTTGTGGCGCTCGCGCAGCTGTGCCGCTTCGGCGTCGGCGAGCTCGGCGAGGCGGGCCGAGGCGGGAGAGCCACCTTGCTTGCGTTCCCCCACGACAGGGCTCTACCCACCGGACGTCTGGTAATAACCGTCCTCGGGAAGCACTACGGGCCCGGCTACCCGTGCCTAGACGCCGCCTGCCCGCCATATGCCGCCCGACTTAAACGCCATTTGCGCGATGCAGGGCGCCAGCCCCACGCCGGGGCCAGTGGCGGCTGGCCGGCACCGCTTGGCCTCGCGGGCAGCGAGGCCGTGGTCCGCGACTGAGGGACCGTTGCCGTCGTAACGCCGAGCCTCCGCCACATAGTTGCGCTTTCACCATCACCCCACGGAAATGGGACTGACGTCCCGCCGCTAGCCCCAAATGGCGAACCACCCGCCAAGCAGAGCGTACCGGCGCCCAACCCGGCGGGCCGTGCCCGCGGTCCTCGAGCGTCGTTGTGGCCACGGGCCTTTCGCACCGGGCCGTCGCGGCGTGCCCGGCAGGGCACCTGCCGTCTTGTCGAGAACCAGCGCCACTGGCTTACAGGAGGACCGCCATGGTGGGGCCACACAGTTGCACTTGGCCAAGTGCGCCAGGCCGTGCCGCGCCGTCCTGGCGCGATGGACCGGCCTCCGGCCGGCTCCCGCACCGTCGCCGCCCCTCCATGGGCGGCGCCGGCTTGGGGACGAGGTGGGGGACAGGGCGATGAGGTGGGGGACAGGGCGACGTGGCGAGGGCGGGAGACGGCCAGCTCCCCCAAAGTCACCGGCGCCGCCCGTCCCGCTCTCGCTCCCCTTGGCATGGGAGGCCAGAGCCAGGCGTCACCGAACCGGGCCCCGGCCCTCGCCCGGAGCGCCGACGGTGGCCAGCTCGGCCCAAAGCGCCTCGCGAACGGTTGGGCGACCATGCCCTCCGCCGGCGTGGCCGGCGCCCCGCTTTGGCTCGTGCCCTCCGAGGGACGCCCAAGCGGCAGGTAGCCCCCAGGAGCGCTCACGCTGGGGGCAGGGGGCAGCC
>DAHWQF010000819.1 GCA_027334785.1 Acidimicrobiaceae bacterium | reverse complement strand
CGAGGAGGATCTGCGCGGAAATAAGCGGTGGTATGAAACAGCCAGGCCTCGGCGACCAGGACGGCTGCCACCGAGACCGGGAGGTCCTCCATGCGGGGCGCTGGCCTGGGAGAGGTGGGTGAACTCGTCCACGAGGCTTGCCGGCTCGGCTTCGGCCTCCAGGCGGTCGAGGCCCGGGCGCTGGCCGTCACCGGTGAGCTCCCGGTAGCCGTAGGCCTGGCGGATCTCCCAGGTGTGCTCGTAGGGCGTCATGGGCCGCTCGCTGTAGGTGTTCAGGCAGGACGGGTCCTCGATGCTGAGCTGGCCTGCCATGTAGGCGACGACCTCGGGCGGTACGCCGTCCAGGTCCGGGACGAAGGTCCCGAGGAACCGGACGGGGGTGTGAGTAGCAGTGGCGCAGGATTGAACGCTAAGCCGGGCATGCTGCTCCCGGCCTGTGCTTGGGTGTAGGGCGTGGAGTTCCCCTCCGATGGGCAGGCGGCAGCGTTCGGGCGGTTCGCCGGGCCTCCTTCCCGGGCGCGGCTCGAGCGGCCCGAAGGCGGGGCGGGCGGCCCATGGAGAGCCCCGCCTTGGCCCTGGCCTTCGGCCCGGTCGAGCTCGGCCGCGCTCCTCCAGCGCCTCGGGTCAGCAGATGTGGAGACGAAGACCGGGCCGGCCTCGGCACGGCTGCGGGCCTCGGCGAGGCCCCTGTCGGAGCGCTCCCGGCCCAAGGCGGCGACGAGCTCGGCCCGGGCGGCCTCCCTCCCCCTCGCCACGACGTGGAGACTGTTCTGCCAGCGGCCCCTGGTCGCCCCGACGTAGAGGCCGGCCGCGGTCGTGGCCGGGCCCACCCAGGTGGCCGATCGTTCCGCGGTCACGCCCTGGTTGCCGTAACCGGTGGAGGCGTAGGCCAAGTCGAGGGCCTCGGCCACGTAGCTGGCGGGGAGCCTCGCCCATCTCCCG
>DAHWQF010000818.1 GCA_027334785.1 Acidimicrobiaceae bacterium | reverse complement strand
CAGGCACTGTGCCTGGTCGTGCTCGCCATCAGGGTCGTGCCTCCCTGGGGCGGGATGCCTGTCGCCGTGCCCGTCGGGCTCCGCCTGCACCGAAAAGGCGGCAACAAGCTGACAGGACTGGCCGGCCAGTTGATGGCCGAGCTCGCCGGGCGGCTGCCCGAGCGGCGTTTCGTCCTCTGTGCCGACGGGGCCTACGCGAGCCTGGCCGGTGCCGGCCTCCCCCGCACGACCGTCGTCTCGCGCATGCGAAGAGACGCCGCCCTCTACGGCCCGCCCCCAGCGCGCACGGGCAAAAAAGGGCGCCCCAGGCAAAGGGGCGAGCGGCTGCCCAGCCCCGAGCGGCTCGCAGCCCGGGCCCGCAAGTGGGAGAGCGTCGAGGTCCCCTGGCGCGGCCGCACCATCACCCGCCAGATCTGGTCGCGCCGCGTCCTTTGGTACAGCGTCTCCCCCAAAGCGATGGTGCTCCTCGTGGTCGTGCGCGACCCCGACGGCAAAGAACCCGACGACTTCTTCTTCACCACCGACTTGGAGATGGCCCCGGCCGAGGTCCTCTCCGTCTACGGCGACCGCTGGGCCATCGAGTGCACCTACCGAGACGTGAAACAGCTCGCCCACGGCCAAGAGCCCCAGAGCTGGAAAGGCCGTGGGCCCGAACGCGCAGCCAACTTGGCCTTCTGGCTCCACGGGGCAGCCTGGTTGTGGTACCTCACGGTCAGCGGGACGACCCCGGTCTTCACAACCCGGCCCTGGTACACCACCAAACGCCTCCCCTCGTTCGCCGACGCCCTCGCCCAGCTGCGCCGCGTGTTATGGCGGGAACGAATTTCGGCCACCTCCCAAAGTGGCGAGCACACGCGTGAAATTACAACCCTGTTGGTAGAGGTACTTTCCATGGCTGCATAGCCGCCGTGCGCCCGTCAGGCAGCCCTCCGCGAAAGTGCGA
>DAHWQF010000817.1 GCA_027334785.1 Acidimicrobiaceae bacterium | reverse complement strand
GTTCATGGACGCATGGGCAAAGGGGTTTGAAAGCGCGCCGTCTCGCACTTGCACACCACGCAGGACCGCCCGTCCCGCCCACTCTGCCCTCGTCCAGTAGGCCCGGTCGCGCTGCCACCTACCCGTGGCCCCAAACAAGCACGAGCCGCCCAGCTCTGCTCTGGCCAGCAACTGCCGCACCCTACCGAGTGCCCCGGACCCCGTGCTCTGGAACCCAACTTGGCAGGCGGCACCAGTGCTGGCCATGGCGCCGAGCAGTTTCCCGAAATCACGGTGAGTCACCACCGGCGGTTTCTCTAAAAGCACGTGCGCTCCAGCCTGCATCGCCGCGACCGCCATGTCGGTGTGCAGTTGGGGCGGCGAGGCTATCACGAGCATGTCGAGCGGCCCGGCACCGGCGGGCGCCGCTCGCAGCATTTCCTGCCAGTCACCGAAATAACGACAGCCCAAGCGCCCGAGTACTGCCGCCTGCTCGCCAGCCGGCGCACGCACATCGGCACACGCCACCACTCTGGCCCGCCCGGCCGCCGACAACCGCTCCAGCTCCCGAAGGTGGACTGCCCCGTGGCCATAAATCCCTATAAGGCCCACGGCCGGCGCAGTGCTCACGGCTTCACGCGCCCAGCTTGTTGCCCACTCAACTGGCGCCCCCGCACGGCCTCGATAATAGCAAACGCTTGCTATGGGCTGGGTCTAAGTGCGCTTGGCCCCCTGGCTCCCGGGCGAACTACCGCCAGAGGTGCTCGAGGTTGAGGGCGGCTGCCACGGCTGGGCGCAGTTGAGCGCCCTGGGCGCCACCGCACGACTCACTTTCGCCGCCGGCGACGCAGACGGCCCCGCCGGGACGGGCACTTACCTCTTCGACCGCCAGCAGGTTGACCACTGCCTCGTCGAGCCACCGGCTCTGCTGGGCAAACGAGTGGCGGTCGTCGAGGCCACGCCGGCGGTGGGGCATC
>DAHWQF010000816.1 GCA_027334785.1 Acidimicrobiaceae bacterium | reverse complement strand
TCGTCACCGGGTCCAAAGAAGAGGTGGGCTCGTCTAGTAGGAGCACCTCGGGCCCGATGGCAAGCGCCCGCGCCAGGCACAGCAGTTGCTGCTGGCCGCCCGAGAGGCTAAAGGGCGAGGAGTTGAGCCGGTTGTTCACCGCGTCCCAAAGGCCGACCTCCCGCAGGCGAGCTTCGACGATGTCGCGGTAATGCTCCTTGCCCGCGATGCGGTGGGCCTTGACGCCAGCCAAGATGTTGCCGGTGATCGACATCGGGAAAGGGTTGGGCCGCTGGAAGACCATACCGACACGGCGCCGCAGCGCCATCAACTGGACCCCCGGCGCGTAGATACTGGCGCCATTTAGCAGGACGTCGCCCCGGTGCCAGTGCTTGGCCACCTTGTCGTTCATCCGGTTGAGCGACCGGAGGAAGGTGGTCTTGCCCGAACCGGTCGGGCCGATCAACGCTGTTATCTCGCCCTTTTTCACTTCGAGGTTGAGGCCCGAAAGGACCGTGGCCGAGCCGAAGCCGAGAGCGAGCTCCTTGGCCTGCATTGATACGCCCCGACCGCCGCTCCTCACGACCGTTGGGACGTCGATGCTGCGGGAGGCGGCTGTAGCCGTGACCGGGACGGGTATCGAAGTCATCGTGGTTTACCCGCCAGCAAACTGCTCGTCAAGCTCACGGTAACCAGACGATATGAGGCCGAGTTGAACTCTCAGTAAACGGACGGCAACAAGGGGGCGATCGTCGCGTGAAATCTGGTGCTGCCCCGCTCTCGTCAGACTTTTCGCTGAAGGTCGGCGTGGCCAGGAAGTTTCCGGCGTGGCGGGAAGTTTAAGGTGGCCCAAACGGCAGCGTGTGGTGGGTGTGCTTAGGGGTGCACTAGCACGAAAAGCATGGAAGCAGTGGCGGCCACCTTGCCCTCGACGGACGCGGTGCCATGCCCGCGGCCGGCCGTGGAGCCGAGCTGGTCCAG
>DAHWQF010000815.1:294-962 GCA_027334785.1 Acidimicrobiaceae bacterium | reverse complement strand
GCGCCGCCATCTGGAGCATGGCCATCAGCGCGCCGTCTCGTTTGCCCGCTGACGGGCACGGGCGTCGTCGTAGGCACGCCTCACGTGCTGAGGCGAGAGATGGATGTAGGCGGCGGACGAGTCGACGTGGTCGTGGCCCATGAGGGCCTGGATGACAGCGAGATCCGTGCCCGCTTCTGCGAGCGCGGTCCCGAATGAGTGGCGGAGCGCGTGGGGGTGCCCGGCGGCGACGCCGGAGCGTTCGCGGTGGTAGCGGAAGACCCGGCGCAGCCCGGCAGGGGTGAGCGGCTGGCCCCGGTGCGGGCCCTTGGCGACGATGAAGAGCTTTCTCGAAGCCGTCTCGGGTCGCTCGGCGAGAAGGTAGGACTGGACGAGGCCTGCGACGTCGGGGTCGAGGGGGACCCGGCGCTCCTTGTCCCCCTTGCCGAGGACACGAACCCAGCCGCGGCCGATGTCGACGTCGTTCACCTCCATGCCGAGCATTTCCGCCGAGCGCAGGCCCGAAAAGAGCATCAAGCCGGCGATGGCCCGGTCCCGCTCGCAGCGCAAGCTCGAGAGCAGTGCCGCGATCTCCGATCGATCCAGCCCTCTCGGCAACCGCCTGGGTTCTCGGACGCGCAGCTTGGAGCGTGCCTTTGGCTTCGCAAGATGGCCGAGCAGGCCGCTGC
>DAHWQF010000815.1:0-284 GCA_027334785.1 Acidimicrobiaceae bacterium | reverse complement strand
AGCAGGGCCCGCTGGCACCGGCGAGCGAGCCTGCGGGTCACGCATCTCTCGGAAGCTGAACAACCCCGAGATGGCGGCCAGCCGCCGGTTGACCGTCGTCGGTGCGTAGCCGGTCGCCTTGCGGCGCCGTATCGAGACCACGTTGTCGTGCTGACCACGCAGCCGTTGCGTCCGGCACGCCGCGAGGTAGCGAAGGAGGGTGTCGGTGCTCACTGCACCGAGCTCCAGGGACTCGCCGGCCAGCCACCGAACGAAGTGCAGCAGGTCGAACGCGTAGGCCCTCA
>DAHWQF010000814.1 GCA_027334785.1 Acidimicrobiaceae bacterium | reverse complement strand
TGGTAGTCCTCCGCGGGGTAGAAGGCCCGGAAGGGCTCCACCTGGGTCACGATCCGACCGCGGAAGATCCCGGCCCTGTCGAGCTCGCGGATGACCTCCTCGGCCGTCCGTCGCTGCTCCTCGTCACGGACGAAGATGACCGAACGGTACTGCGTCCCCGTGTCGGGCCCCTGGCGGTTCAGGGTGGTGGGGTCGTGGACGGCGAAGAAGATCCGAAGGAGGTCGGCGTAGCTGATCTTCGCGGGATCGAAGCGGACGTTGACCACCTCCGCGTGCCCGGTCCGTCCGGTGCAGACCTGCTCGTAGCTCGGGTCCGGCACGGTCCCCCCGGAGTATCCCGGGACCACCTCCCGTACCCCCTGGAGCTGCTGGAAGACCGCCTCGACGCACCAGAAGCAACCCCCTCCCAGCGTGGCCTCAAAGGTCGGAGGCCCCTGAGAGACTCCGGTCTGTCCCATCATGGAGGGTCTGATAGGACCCTCGCATATGTAGCTCTCGGCGTTCCCGGAGCCTTGTTCCGTCGTGACCGAAGGCGCAGTCTTCCACCGGGAGGCACCCCTTCCGGGAGCTCGGGCGATCTTGACGAGAAGGGACTCGGGTCGCCAAGGTCGGGAGGTCGCGACGAAGCTGGAGGTCCTCAGAACGCTATCTTAGCGGCGTCGCCCCCGCAGCACCACAACCAGCGCCACGGCGACGACCGCTATCGCGACTGCCCCGAGAATCACGTAGGTCCACGGAAAGGACGTGGGGGGATGGCTCGAACTCGGAGAGCTCGTCGCGTTCGCCGTGAAAACGACCGGTTGGGTCGGGGCCCCCCCGCTCACCGTCACCGTCCCGGAGCTCGGGGTCGCCGTGTAGCCCGGGACCGCCCCCACGACGAAAGTGTACGTCCCATTCGACTCAGAGAAGGTCAATTCGGCCGTCGTCGAGGTCAATGGCCGACCTTCCACCGACACCGACCAGGC
>DAHWQF010000813.1 GCA_027334785.1 Acidimicrobiaceae bacterium | reverse complement strand
AGGCGCGCCCTGAGCGATGGCTGGCCTATCAGCACGAGGGCGAAAGGGCTCGACGAGTCCATCTCCGAACTGGTGAGCAGCCGGAGCTCCTCGAGCTGGGAGCTGTCGAGAAGGTGGCATTCGTCTATCTATGTGGAGATCTGCATAGTGGGCATTCTCTGGAGCGGCAGGAACATCTGAGCTGGTAAACGGGCAAATTGACGATGGTGACATGTAACCGAAGTCAGGAGATCCGGGTGACCGAGGCTGCTCGGGCTGCCCCCAGCTGACGAGCGAGCTGTTCCTTCAAGGCGGTGTTCTCCGCACGGAGCCGAGCGAGCTCCTCGCGGTAGGTATGCAATTGTTGTCGCAAGGAGTCGGCACTGGCGCGCTGAGTGCCTTGGCTCCGCCTCTGCTTTTGTGGCAGTTCTCCCCTCAGGCGCTCTATCTTTTGGCGCAGTTCGGGTTGGCGGTAGAGCCAATAGCGTGAGACCCCGGCGGCCTTGGCGAGCTGGCCGAAGTTGACTGGCCTCGCCTGGCGCTGAAGGGCTTCGAGAGCGGCCTCGGCACGGGCCGCTGTATCGTCGTGGCGGGCTCTTGCCGCCCGGCGCAAGGTGTCGGCCCGCTCAGGCACCGGTGCGCCCTTCGGATTGGAGGGTTTCGAGGGTGGAGATGACTTTCCCCAGGTTCTCGAGGACGCGCCGGTGGTTGCCGGCGAGGCGGCTGTAGCCGGCGGACTCGGCGGCTTCGGCCATCTTCGCCGTCTCTTCGGCCTGGTGGCGGTGGACCGGCAGGAACTCGACCGTCGTTTGGAAATCAGGGCAAGTCAAGCAAGCGTTCACCTGTGGAACGCAAACAGTCATTACTTGACACTCCCTCCTTTGCCTGTTTGGGACCTCGTGGGGACCGGGGCCCGAGACCAGTGGCGAACGATCTACCCGTGCATATCGGCCGAACATCCCGGTCTGTTCGGGGCCGCCACCGCCC
>DAHWQF010000812.1 GCA_027334785.1 Acidimicrobiaceae bacterium | reverse complement strand
ATGGGGATCCTGGGCCTGATCTTCCCGATGGCGACGTCGTAGGCGTTGCGCAGCGTCGGCGACGCCAGGGTGGCGTACCTGAGGGTCATTTCCGGCGTGGTGTGGCCCAACAGGGCCATCAGGCCCTGGATGGACATGCCGGCGTTGGCCAGGGCTGTGGCGTAGGTGTGGCGAAGCTGGTGGGCCACGATATGCAGCGCGGTGCCATCGGGCCCGGTGAGCCCGGCGGCGCGAGCGGCGTCGGCCAGGCCCCGCTCGATGCGGGTGGAGCTGGGCCGGTGTCCTCGTTCGACGAACAAGAAGTCGACCGGGCGCCCGTCGCGTGGATGGGGAAGCGAGCGTTGCCTGCCGCGCTGTCCGCTCCAGTCGTCGAGCGCGGCGAGGGTGACAGGATCGAGGGGGATGCTCCGCTCGGAGTTGAGCTTCCCGAGCGGGACGCGCAGCCAGCTGCCGGAGGCTCCGTAGTCCACGACGCAGTCGAGCTCGAGGTCCAGCAGCTCGCCGATGCGGAGCCCGCACGCACGCTGGAGCAGCAGCGCACCGGCGACCAGGGGGTCGGGGCGGCCCTCGAGGATCTCGACCAGCCGACGGTCGTCATCGGGCGGCAAGTAGCGCGGGAGTGGGCGGGAGAGGCGCGGCAGGTCGCGCCCGAAGACGAGCCTGTGCTCAGGCGCCTCTTCCCATCGCCACTCGGCGATGTCCTCGAGCATGCAGCGCACCGCGAAGATGCGCAGGCGGCGCTCGGAGATCGAGATCGGCTTGCCCGAGAACGAGTTGGTCGCCTCGGCGACGGCGCGCAGGTAGGGCTCGATGTGCCGCTGGCGGTCGAGGCCAGAGAGGCTCACGAGCTGCGGATCACAGCCCGCAAGGAACTGCCCGAAGTGCCCGAGCCGGCTCGCCCGGGACGTCACCGTCCCTTCGGCCTGGGTGCCGGACAGGCACTCGAGGTAGGCGACGAAGCTGCGCCGGAGACCATCGGG
>DAHWQF010000811.1 GCA_027334785.1 Acidimicrobiaceae bacterium | reverse complement strand
CTGGAGGGACAAGTTCGCCACCTTCGGGGTAAAAGGCGTCGGCAAGGTCCGAAAGGGCCGGGGCCGCAAACCGACGATAACCGAGGAAAAGATCGCCCAAGTCCTCTACGACACCCAGCACAGCACACCCCCAGGTGCTACGCAATGGTCAGTGCGCTCGATGGCCGAGCACTCAGGGCTCTCCAAGTCGACCGTCCAGAAGCTCTGGTCCTCCAGAGGCCTCAAACCCCACTTGGTGGAGACGTTCAAGCTCTCCAACGACAAGCACTTCGAAGAGAAGCTGGTCGACGTCGTGAACCTGTACATGAGCCCTCCCGAGAACGCAGTCGTGCTCTCGGTAGACGAGAAGTCCCAGATCCAGGCCCTCGACCGCACCCAGCCCTCGCTGCCGATGAAGAAGGGCCGTGCCGGGACGATGACCCACGACTACAAGCGCAACGGCACGACCACCTTGTTCGCAGCGCTCAACGTCCTGACCGGCATGGTCCTCGGCATGTGCATGAAGAGGCACCGCAATTTCGAGTTCCTCGCTTTTTTGAAGATGATCGACAAGAGCATCGACAAGGCCTTGCAGGTCCACATCATCGCCGACAACTACGCGACCCACAAGCACGCCAACGTCAATGCCTGGTTGGCCAAGCACCCCCGCTTCCACGTCCATTTCGTGCCCACCAGCTCCTCATGGCTCAACCTGGTGGAGCGCTGGTTCCGCGACTTGACCGGCAAACGCATAAAACGTGGCAGCTTCTCGGGTGTCGCCCAGCTCATAGCGGCAATAGAGGACTACATAGCCCACAACAACAACGACCCGAAGCCTTACAAATGGACCAAGACGGCCGAGGAGATCATCGAGAAGGTGAAGCGAGGCCGGGTCGCTCTTCAGCAAGCGCGCGCGATTTGAAGGACACTACACTAGGCTAGGGGATTGGGGTGAACCACGTTGAGAACAGAAAGGGAAACCAGTGAAAAAGCGCCTATTCACC
>DAHWQF010000810.1 GCA_027334785.1 Acidimicrobiaceae bacterium | reverse complement strand
GCTACGAAGCGGTGAACGCCCTTTGGATGTGGTCGGCGCTTATCGCCATGAACATCTCGTCTTGGCTGCAGGCCCTGACACGCCATGACAAAAGAAGTGGCCGGGCGCATGGCAAACGGCTCCGCCGTGAGCTTGTCTGCGTTGCCGCGCGCGTGACCCGCCACGCCGGCCGCCTGATCGTGCACCCCTCGCCCGAGGACGCGAACGGTGCCTTCGGGTCGGCTTGGCGAGCGCTCGACACGCTCCTCGCTGCCATAAGCCCGTAGCCCCTTGGAAGCAACGCCCGGTCGCCCCGCTCGGCGACATTGCGACCGGCATTACGAATTACAAGAATTCACGACCGCAGTCCAACGCGCCCAAAACGGAGTTTGTCGCTTCCTGAGTCGCACGAATTTCGTTAAGCACAACGCCCCAGAGAGCTGCTATTGCTTACAGCCTTGTAACTCGCGGATCTAGGTCAGAGGGCAACGGCTCCCCGTTCTCCTGCTCCACGCGGTCATAACGGGTGAGGGCCCGCAGCCCTGCCCCGACGGTCGCGATGACGAGGTCGGAACCCGTGACACCGGCCTCTGTAAGGCGGGAGAGCCTTTCCTGGACGATCCCGTCCAGCTCGGCCAAGACGTCTGTTTCATTGCCAACCCCGGCACTCGAAGGCCGCTTGCGGGCAGCCAAGAAGATGGACGAGGCAAGGCTCGCTGTACCTTGGCCGACCGAGCGTTCGGGCATTTCGGTGTCGAGAGGCCACGCCTCTGTGATGACGAAGTGCGCGGCGCGCAGCGCGTCCACGAGCGTCGACCAGCCCAGGGTGGTTTTGTGCGCATAAATGCACACCAGAGGGGCGTCGGCCTTGAGCACGCGGTGCGCCTCCGTGAAGGCGGCAGCCATCATCTCCTCGTAGAAATGCCGTGCCTTGCTCTTGTCGCCGTGGTGACGGTAGGGAGCGACCACCGCCTCGTTGCGCTTGGGCGTGAGCTCCCCACCAA
>DAHWQF010000080.1 GCA_027334785.1 Acidimicrobiaceae bacterium | reverse complement strand
CTCGCCGCCTGGCATTATGGGACTGAGGGCCAGCGGACAGTGAGGACGACCGAGTCGTCCAACGCTCGCCAGGAGTGGCCGGTGCCGGGTCCCCACATGAGGTAGTCGCCGGGCTCTTCGAGCAGGAGGCGCTCGCCGTCGAGGGCGACCTCGAAGCGGCCGCTTACGAGCAAGACGACGGTCGTGCGGTGCTCGGCTTGCTGGGGGGCTTGGCGTTCCTCTGCCGCTCGGTGGGTGCCCCACTTGACCTCGACCTCGGGAGAGGACCGGAGGTCACCTTCGGGGACGAAGTGGCCGATGAGCCAGCCGCGGCGGGCCGCCGCGTCCGTTGCGGCGTTGCCGCGACAGAAGCCCTGCTTACCCCCCATCAGACTCGGCGCGGTGGCGTTCGGAGAGGAGGCCCAGGTAGTCGATGCCGCTGGGCGGCCCGGGCTCGGGGGCGGGCTTGGCCATGGGGTGGGAGTGCCTGCCTATCTTGTGGGGGACGGCCTGGCCGAAGCTGCGCCCCATGTAGCGCACCTCCACTTGCTCCAAGTTAAATGGGTCCTATGTACGAGGGCGGGTTATGTCGGTAGCGGCGCTGGAGTCGGTGCCGTCGGGTCTTTCGGGCGGCGTAGTCCCGGCATAATTAGTGCTCCTCGGGCTTGGGCCCGCGGGTTGCACGAGTGTGAGGGATTTGGTGGTACCGCGGTGAACGAAGAAGAGCGGCGTGCCGGCTGGGGATGCCGTGGGGCCTTCTTGGGGCGCGTTCGGCTAAAAGGTTGCCAATTTCGTAATTCGCTTGCCGGTCGCAAGGGCTTGGAGGCGGGCGACCGGGACCTGCCGTCAGGTCAAAGCCCGGAGAGGAAGGCGAGCAGGCGGTCGGCGGGCCGGTAGCGGCCGGGCTTGACGTTGAGCGGCCGAGTGCGTTCGAGCGCTCTTTCTTTGATTGACATGTCGCCGTGGAGGTAAATCCGGGCGGTGGTCGCTACGTTCTCATGACCTAGCCATAAAGCGATGACTGCGCTGTCACAGCCGGACTGCAGCAAGGACATGGCGCAGGTATGCCTTAAGACGTGAGGTGTCGGGAGCTTGGTGCGGACCGAGGGGCACTGTTGGGCAGCCGTGGCGGCGTGCTTGGCGACGAGGCAGCCGAGCGCGCTGCGGGTGAGCGCGCTCCCGCGCCGGGTCGGGAACAAGGGATCCTCGGCTGAACCACCGCGCTCTTTTGTCCATGCCCTGAGGAGCGCCACGGTCGCCTTGTCCAAGGGTGTGCACCTCTCCTTTCGCCCCTTCCCTTTGCAGTGGACGTGGGCCCCAGTGCGAAGCTCGACGTCGCCCACCCGCAGGCCGGTCAGCTCCGATGCCCTGAGGCCGGTCTGTACGGCGGTCGCCAAGATGGCTTGGTCCCGTCGGCCCTCCCAGGTGCTCGTGTCCGGGGCGTCGACCAGGGCCTCGGCCTCGTCCTCGTTTAGGTAGCGCACCTCTTTTCGTTCGCAGTGCTTTGTCGGTATCTCGAGCACTCGGGCGATCAGCAAAGCGTGCTCGGGGTGGCGCAAGGACGCGTACCGGAAAAAGGAGTGGACCGCCGCGAGCCGGGCGTTGCGGGTGCGGGCGCTGTTGTGGCGTTCGTGTTCGAGATGGTTGAGGAAGTCGCCGACCACTTGGGCGTCGAGGTCGACGATGTCCAGTTTGCTTGGTTGTTTGCCCGTCCGCGACTGGGCGAACTGCAAAAGCAGGCGCCAGGAGTCGCGGTAGGCGGCCACGGTGTTCGGGCTGGCATGGCGTTGGCCGATGAGCCGGTCGGTGAACCACGCCTCCAGGGTCGGGGCGAGCGCGCTCATGGTTGCCTCCTGTTCTTCGTTGCCTGTTCGCGTCGCTGCCCGGCCAGGGCCAGGAGCTCTGGGACCGCCGAGATGTACCAGAAGCTGTTCTCGGGCCTATCGTGGCCCATCCAAGTCGACAGGAGCGGCATCTGCGCCTTTACATCGAGGCCGGCTTTGTACCAAGAAACTAAGGTGGAACAGGCAAAAGTGTGCCTGAGGTCATGGAGGCGGGGCAAGCCGCTCTTCGAGCGGGCCTCGAGCCCGACCGAGCGTACCAGGCGGTGGAAGACCTGATGGGCGGTGACGTACACCAGGCGCTTGCCCAGGGTGTTGACGAAAAAGCTTTGTGCCTTGGGCACCGGGCAGAGCTCGTCGCGCACCTTCGAATATGCCCTCAAGGCTTCGAGCGTGCTCTGGTGCAAGGCGACTTCTCGGCACTTGTTGAACTTGGTGTACCTGATTACGAGGACGCCTTCGTCCCAGTCAACGTCTTGCCGGTCGAGGTTCATGAGCTCGCTCACCCGCGCCCCGGTCACACTCAACAGCCCGACCAGGGTTTCGTAGGTCGCCGCCCGCAACCTCGGGCTGAGGTCACGCGCAGCTGCCATCAAGGCAGCGATGTCGGTGTCGGTGTAGATGTAGGGCACCGCCCGGCACGCCTGCCAGTGCAGCAGGTCGGCCGAGGGCACTTCGGTGGCTGGCTCGAAGGCCTTCAGGTGGCGGGCGAAACCCCGCACCACGCAGAGCCTCTGGCCCAGGTAGGCAGGGTGGGCGCCAGGCCCCGGCAGCTGGGCCCAGGCGACCGCCAGCTCTGCGGTCACCGTGGAGGCCCCTGCGGCTTCCACGTACCCGGCGAAGTCGTGTAGGTACCAGTCGTAGTCCCTCAGCTTGAAACCGAGCGAGCGGCGGAGCGCGAGGTAGTCGTCCACCGCCTGGCGGAGCCGGCTCATGACAGTTCCCCCGGCCAGGGCTGGGCCAGGGCACGCAGTGCCACCCGGTCGACCTTCGCGTAGATGGCAGTCGTGGCGTCCGCAGACTGTCGGAGCACCTGGCCGACCTCGGCCAGCGACGCACCAGCCCGCAGCATTGCTGTTGCTGCGCTGTGGCGCAACCGGTGGGGGCCAACTTCGGGGACGCCAGCACGCTTACAGGCACCCCCTACGATCTGGGCGACGTTTGATGACGTCATGGCGGTGAGCGGGGCCGCCACCCGCAAGAACACGGCCCGGCACTCGGCCTTGGGCCGACCAGATGACAGGTAGGCGGCGAGCACCTCACCGACGTCGACGGGCATAGGGAGGCGTTCCCTGCGCCGCCCTTGCCCCGCACCACCAGCTCGCAGCATGGCCGTAGCCGCGCTTATCTGTAGTTAATGAGAGAATGCCCTGGCCATCAGGTGTTCAGCACGCGAGGCACGTGAGGCACGTAGGCGCAACGCTCCGGCCGGAACGGTCTGCGACGGGTGTCAGCGACCGGTGTTCTCGGCGCGGATCATGCGTCGAAGGCTCTCCCGGGCAGCAGTCAGCTCGTCCTCGAGCTCGCGGGCCCGACGCTCATAGGTGCGCTCCTCGGAGCTGTGGGCGTCACGCTCGGCCACGAGACGCCGGTTGACGGCTTCGAGGTCTGCGACCGGGGCGATGAGCTCGGCGCGTTGTGGCCCGTCGATTTCGGCACCGAGCTGGAGGCGCAGCCGCCGGGCCAGCTTGTCCCGCTCGGCTCGCAGGACCTTGATCTCCTCACGGGCAATTGCGAGGTCGGCTCGCACGCCTGCGGGTGCGACCGTGGCTTTCGGGGCCGTGACAGCAAGGTGGCGCCGCCGAGCAGCCTCGACGTGCTCGCGGATGCCGGGCGCGTAGACGAGCCACGTCGACACGCCCGCCGTCCTGGCTACGCGCGGGAAGGTGACCGCCTCGCCGGTCGCTTCGAGCTCGGCCAGAGCGTCTAGTGCTCGCTGTCGCTTCTTCTGACTGTCGTCGGCCCTGGCGGCCACGAGGGCACCAGCGCGGGCCGACGGCGTCCCCACGGTCAGCCGGCCTTGACCGGGATGAGCCGAGCGGCGCGGGCACGCCGCAGCAGCCGGCTCGCCTCCTCCACCTCGGCCCGCTCGTTTGAGCCGAGGCCAGCGAGACGCTCTCCCATCGTCTTGGCGACCTGGCCGAAAGCCTCGATCTGGGCGGCGAGGTTGGCCGTGACATAGTCGGCGGCCCCCATGGCCCGGGCCGTCTCGAGATCGGCGCGCAGGCTCGCGACGTGCTCTTCGATGGCGGGCAGGTATGACGGGTCGGGGCGATAGAAACCGCAGCCGGCACATTGGAAGCGGATGGGGCACGAGCCGCCGCCCGCCTTGACGTTCGACGGCTCGGTGCAGTTGCCAAAGGGCACCGACACCGAGGCACGCTCGTAGGCGAGCGGGTCGGTGAAGGGCGCGGCGTTCGCGTTCGCGTCGAACGCGAGAGAGCCCACCGTGGCGATGGCCTGGCGCTTGCGTTTCAAAGAGACCCGGTAGTAGCCCATCGTCGTTTGGACTGAACGGTGGTCCATCAGCTCTCGCAGCACGTCGACGGGCACCCCGGCGTCGGCGTGGCGCTGGGCATAAGAATGCCGCAGCGCATAAGGGAATATTAAACGCCGGTCGAAAGGCAGCGGGGCCCCGCCAGGACCGAGCACCTCGCTGTCGAAATGGCCGATCTTGGCCGTCCAGATCTTGAAGGCCCGGGCGACACAGCTGGCGGTTATGTGGCCAAGGGACTGCTGGGCCCTCAGCAGCGGGGAGGGGAACAGCCACTGGCGCGTGACCGGTGCTCCGGTGATCCCGGCACGGCGACGCTCCCAGGAGAGCACGGCCTCGGCGGTGGTGTCGGCCGTGATCGGGAGCCGCCTTCGCATACGGGCCGCCTTGTGGTTGTCATAGACGAGGTTGTGCTGGCCGTCGATGACCTCGATGCAGCCGACCTTCAGGCCCACGATCTCGCCCGGGCGCCGGCCGGTGTCGCGGAGCAACCGGTAGATCGTCTGCTGCATCGCGCGGAGGTCCGCCCCCGAGATCGGGCCGCCGTGGTTGTCCGGGCCGAGAAGGCCGACGTGGGCATCGAGCTGGCGGATGACCGGCTCAGGGAGGGCTTTCCCGATCTCCTCCTCGTTGGGGGCCATCGCTACGCGCTGGGGGCGGCCACGGCCGAACGGGTCGGGCACCTCGGCCATCAGCCCGCTCGTCCGGCCGTGCTCGATCACCTCATGAAGCCTCTGCAGGAGCAGGTTGCGGTGACCGGCCGAGTAAAGGTCACCGTCTGTTCGGCGCTGGCCTGACATTTCCCGCACCACCAGGGCGTAGTCGCCAGCACCCAGGCATGTCGGGTCGGTGCGGCCGGCGGCCGCCAGGACCTCTGAGGTGACGCGGCAGGCTCGCAGCACCTCTCGCAGCACCTGGAGGTACGGACGGGTCGTGCGGGCCCAGTCTTTGGTCACCTCGCGTAACCACAAGAGCTCGATGTCCCCGAAATCGACCACGCCCAGGCGGGCGGGCCATCGGCGCGAGCCGTTGGGCTGCAGGTCCAACAGGCCCACCTCCCAGACGTCGCCGGCATAGGGGTCAACCCCGGAGTAGGTCACCCATGCTCGCTCGACGTGACGGCGAAGATCCCTGAACAGCCCCCGGGTGATGGAGTTGTAGAGCACGCCACCGCTTTCACAGACCCTTTCGGGATCGGCCCGGCGGACGGAGCCCGAGCCCTCGAGGCGCCTGATGAGGACGCTCACCTGCACCGGGTCGAGGGGTGGCGGCGCCTCGTCCCGGCGCTGGAGCGCGTAGACCAGCTCGTAGCGCACGAGGGGGGCGAGGCTCGCCATTGAGAACTGGTGGACGCTAAGCCGCGGCCGCTCGCCCGCCACCCACACCGCCAGGTCCTCGGCCGAGAGCGACCCGAGGTTGTGACGCCGGCGGAGGCGGTCGTCGTGGAAATTGCACAGCCCCCGCGGGCTGACCTGTTCGCGACCGCACCCCGCCACGGCACAGGGACCGCGACGCGCCAACGGCTGCGCCCGCGCGGTGAACTCTTCCAAGGACAGGCCGCTCCGCCTCCAGGAACGCTCATGGGCAAAGCACAGGCCGCGGCACGACATCTCGCCCTCGCAACCGCCGACCGAGCAGACGCCCGGTGTAAGTGGCCGCCGGCGGCGGTGCCGGGCCTCTGCGCCCGAGGCCTCCCCGCTCGGGCGGCTCTCGGCCTGTTCGCGCCGGCAGGTCTCGCAGAGGCCGGTCTGACGGTGGGTGGGCGTCGAACAGCCGGCTGAGCGGCACCGCCAAGCAGCCGTGCGGGGGTTGTCGAGGTCGCCGGTGAACAGCCAGAGGGACTGGTCCCACTCCGAAGTGCGCCACCGGGGGTCGATATGGGCGACGAGCCACTCCTGCCAGGCCGGGCCCGCCTCGGGCTGGTCGAGCTCCTTGGCGACCAGGCGCAGGACCGGGCCCCTCATCGCCATGTCCTGCCTGCAGCCACTGTCTCCACCGCGCGACGGCAGTCCTCGTCGCGGGCGTGCAGGTACACGGTCGTAGAGGCGAGCGACACATGCCCAAGCAGCTTCTGCACCACATCGAGCGGTACTCCCGCCCGTACCCAGTTCGTGGCGGCGGTGTGACGCATCATGTGAGGCCGGACCGGGAAGCCGCAACCGCGGGCCAACCGGTCGAAGAAACTCTTGGCCGCCCGGTAGGACATCGGCGAGCCGGACGGCTCGTGGTAGAGGTTGACGAACACCATGCCGGCTTCGTCGTGGCCGAGCAGCTCTGCCCGTTCGGACTGGTAGTCGGCGTAGGCCAAGAGCAACGCCTCGCTGGCCGGCACCGACCGGGGGAAGCGCGACTTGGCCAAAGCCCCGTTCGGGTTGGCCCGGTGCCGGACATGGACATGTGGGCCCACCAACGTGCAGCCGAGACGGCGCGAGTCGGGCAGGAGGTGCATGTCCTCTCGGCGGAGGCCCAGCGCCTCCCCGATGCGGAGGCCGGTGTCGTGCATGAGCCTCACCATGAAACGCTCCCGGGGCCGGCCGCAGCAGGCGAAGAGCACCTGCGACTGTTCGGGCGTGAAGGCCTCGGGGAACGCCGTCTCTGCCCGTGCCCTGACTTGGCGCGCTCGCGCCGTGCGGGACTGGCCGCGCTCTCCCGGGTCGAAGCCGGGGGGCAAGAAGCGTAGCCAGCGCGGCTCGGAGAGCTGGTCCGCCACCGCTTGGTCGACGAGGCCGGTACGGGCACAGAACCGCAGGAGCTCGCACACGGCGATCAAGATGGCGTCGACCGTCCCGCCCTTGCGCGCCCGTCCGGCCCTGCTGGGCGTCGCCTCCAGCCAGTGCTTGAAACGCCCGAGAGCCGGCAGGCTGACTGTCTTCCAGTCGGCCCCCTGGCCCTGGCACCAGCTCAAGAACAGCGCCACCCTGCCCGCGTACGCCCGGGCGGTGTGCGGGGAGCGGCCTGCCGTGTACAAGGCCCGGCAAAAGGCGCTCGCCTCCGGGTGCAGCACCAGTGCTTGGTCGAGCACGACCCACAGCTCTGAGCCGTCCAACGCCGAGATAGCCCGCTCGGCACGGAACGAGCCTGGGCCCGACTGAGGACTTCCTGCCAACATCTGGTCGCTCCTTTCGCCTGTCGCGTTTTTGAGCCCCGTAAGCGTGAGGGCCGTTCAGCCACCCCTCGTGGCCCTGCGCCAGCTGGCGTAGTAGGTGTAACAGCCCTCGACGCTGGGGGCGGGCCTCGCCAGGCGGCCGGCGATGTCCTGCCAGCTGTGGCCCTCGTCCCGTGCGTCGGCCACCACGTCCCACAGGTGCCTTTCGGCTTGGTCGACCAAGAACGCGAGGCACGACAGGGCAGCCCCGGCGTCACCGAGGCCGAGAGGGGACCAGTACTCTGCCAGCTCGCTCACGGCCTTGTCGAACACGTCGACCGTGCCCAAGCCGCCACAACCAGTTCCGGGGCCCTCACTGCTCTGGCCGGCCCACGGGCGGGGAGGCGGCGCGAGGCTGTCGCAGGGAGGCTCCTCAGGCCCCCGAAGGCCGAGCCCACGGTCCATGTCCACTCCCTGAATGTAAACAGGTTCAAGGCATGAAGTGGTGGATCCCCTCTTGCGCGCTAACAACAGGGCATGCCATCAGCGGGACAACAAGCCAAACGGCGCCAACGCCAGATCGTCACCGAGATCGCCAAGCTGGGCCTTTGCTTGCCCGGGAGCCTGGTCACCCGCACGACACGCTGCGGCACCCCCACCTGTCGTTGTCATAGCGACCCCGGCCAGCTCCACGGCCCCTACCCGACTTGGATCCGCAAGGTTGGTGCCAAGTCCGTGACTCGCACCCTCAACCCTGCTCAGCTCGAGCGTTACCGGCCCTTGTTCGACAACACCAAACGCCTCCGGCAGCTCGTCACCGAGCTCGAAGAGCTCTCCGCCCAAGTAGTGGACGAAGCCGAGGGATGGGAAAGGGGGTGATTCGTCGGTGGCAGGTCCTCGAGTACAAAGGTGCCTCACGTGCCTTGTGCACTGGCGAATACTTGTGAGGTACGACAGTTCCAGGCCGCGGAACTCACGTCCCTCATGGGGTCTGAAGCAGGGTAGATAACCGGGCTGTGTCGCAGGATATGAGGATGGAGGCGCTTGGTCCCGAGTGAGGGGCAGCGCTGCGCCGCCAAGGCAGCGTACGTTGCAAGACGGCTCGCGACCGCGTCGCGGCTGAGGCGCCTGCCCGTCCGCGTCGGGAACAGCGCGACCCCCGGCGTACGGGCCCGTTCCATCAGCCATGCCCGCAACACCTGCTGGGCCGCTCTTGTGAGCGGGACCGCTCGCTGTTTGCGGCCCTTTCCTTCGCAGCGGACATGCGCCTCGGTGCCGAGAACTACGTCGGTGCAGTCGAGGCCCACGATCTCAGAGACCCGGAGGCCGGTCTGGAGCCCCAGGACAAAAAGGGCCCTGTCGCGCCTGCCCTCCCAGCGGCCCTGGTCGGGAGCCTGCAGGAGCGCCTTGGCCTCCTCTTCGCTCAGGAAGTCGACCTCGCGTTTCTCGAAACGCTTGGGCGGTATGGCCAGGACCCGCTGGATGAGGGCGGCGTGCTCGGGATGGCGCGCTGCCGCGTAGGAGAGCAGCGACCGCACGCCGGTGAGGCGCAGGTTGCGAGTCCTGGCGCTGTTGTGGCGGTCGGTCTCCAGGTGCTCGAGGAACGCCGAGACCTTCCGCTCGTCGAGGTCTGCCCAGTCCAGGGCGGAGGGGGCCTTCCCAGTGCGCTCTTGCACGAAACAGACAAGGAGCTTCATGTATCCCTCTAGGAGGCCACGGTCTGGGGGCTGGCCCGGCGTTGGCAGGTGAGCCGGTCGGTGAAAAGGCCTGCAGGGTGGGGGCGAGCGCGCTCACCATACCACCCCCTGGTAGGCTTCGAGCCTGGCGATGGCGTAGGCGAGCAGCTCGGGCGTGGCAGTCAGGTACCGGTAAGTGTACCTCGGCTCCCGGTGCCCGAGATAGGTCGACAGGCGCGGCAGGAGTGCTTCGACGTCCAGGCCGGCCCGGTGCCAGTCGAGCAGGGCCCTGCTGGCAATTAGAATACCTCAGGTCGTGAATACGTGGGCGTGTCGAGCCTCCGCCCAGGCCAGCGGTCGTCACCGCACGGTGGAACGACTGGCAAATATCGGCATAAATGAACGGCGTACCGGCCAGCGACACGAAGAAACGGCAGGAAGCACCAGGGGGACGGTCCGCCCGGTCGGCATAGGCGGCCAGGGCTTCGGTGGTGGAGGCCGAGACAGGCACGTCGCGGCCTTTGCCGAACTTCGAGCCGCGCACGAGCACGACGGCGTTGCCCCAGTCGATGTCGCGCCGCTCAAGCCGCAGGGCCTCCCCGACACGCATGCCCGTCACCGCCAGCAAACCGAACAGGGTGGCCAAAGTCTCCGCCCGGAAAGCGAAGGGGCTCGACGCCCGGGCGCCCGTCACCAGCGCGCCCACGTCTTCGGCCGAGAACAGGTAGGGCTCCCGTCGTTTTGGGTGGTAGACGACCAGGCCCACAGGCGGGACCTCGTTGCGGCCGTCCCGTCCTGCGAGGTAGCGGGCGAAGCCCCGGACCGCCGTCAGGCGCCTGGCTGGGTTGCTGCTTGCCGGGTCGACACCTGGGGCGAGCACGAAAGCCAAGGTGTCGCGCACGCTGACCGTCTCAGCGCCGATGTCGTCGAGGTACGCGACGAAGCGGGTGAGCTGGCGTCCAGCGTCGTCCAGCTTGTGGCCAAGTGCACGACGCAAGCCAAGGTAATCCCCGAGCGCCTCTTGCAGCGCGCTCATCGGGCGACCGGCCAGGGGAGGGCCAGACCCCTCAGGCTGGCATAGTCGAGCTTGGCGTACGAGGCGGTTGTGGCCAGGTCCCGCTGGCGGAGCACCTGCGCGATCTCGGGGAGGGTGACGCCTAGGCCAAGGAGCTGGCAGGCCAGCGCGTGGCGGAGGCGATGGGCGCGGAAAGGCCCGAGCCCTGCTCGCCTGCACTGGCGCCACACTGTTTGGCTCACGGTGTTGCGTGCCAGCGGCCGGGGCGGGGCGACCGCGCTCAGGAACACG
>DAHWQF010000809.1 GCA_027334785.1 Acidimicrobiaceae bacterium | reverse complement strand
GCCCGGCCTCGAGGAGTGGGCCCGCAACGCCGCAATCCCCTCTGCCGAGGAGGTCGCCGCCGTCCGCGCCGTCGTCGACCGTTGCGAGGGGCTGCTCGAGGACCTGGGCGGCGAAGAGCGAGCGGAGGTCGACGAGGCGATAGGCGTCCTGCACCGCGCCAGGGCGCAGCTGGCAACTTCGGTCCCGGTGCGCTTCCTCGGCCTGGTCCGCCACCCGTCGCCCACACTGTTCCCTGGCCTGCGAAAGGAGGAGGACGCCAGTGACTGACGGCTCTCTGGCCATGCACGAGGCCCGCCAAGCGGCTGGCCAACGTAGGCGTGCGCTCGTCCTCGCCGCCACCGACGCAGCCCTCCAACGAAGCGCCCACCCGAGCATCGCAGGGATTGCCCGCTCTGCCGGCGTGGGGCGCAAGTTCATCTACGACCACGCGGACCTAAGAGCCGAGGTCGAGCTCAAGCTGGCCCAGGCAGCCCAGCGCCAGGCAGGCGACATGGCCACCGCAGCGCGTGTCACCGCCGCGTCGCTGCGGGCCGAGCTGGAGAACAGCCGTGCCCAGGCCCAACGCCTCGGCAAGCAGGTCCATGCCCTGGAGGCCCGCCTCTCCCAAGCCGAGGGCGCCCGCCTGGTCGCCGACGACCTCCTACCCGAAGGCATGCTCGCTGAGCTCGCCGACCGTCAGCTGGCGCAGCGCAACGCCGCGCTCGAGCAACAGCTCTTCGAGGCGAGGGAGCAGCTGCGCGAGACGACCGAGGAGCTCGAAGCCGCCCGAGCGATCAACCGCGAGCTGATGCAACAAGCAAACCGGCCCCGCCGGGTGGCGGGGACCGAGGGCTCACGCCCTGCCCATGGGCGGAGCGAGGCCCACACCACCAAGGAGGAACGACCATGACAGAAAACCTGCCCACACCTGCCGAAGAAGTGCCGGTGCCTCAGATGCGGATCACGCTCGCTGCCGACGTGCCCGACGAGCCCGAGCAGGAGTAC
>DAHWQF010000808.1 GCA_027334785.1 Acidimicrobiaceae bacterium | reverse complement strand
GGTACCGTGCGCGCCACGGTGCTGATCGAGACCATAACGGCAGCCTTCGAGATGGACGAGGTCCTCTACGAGCTGCGTGACCACATGTCGGGCCTGAACGCCGGCCGCTGGGACTACCTGTTCTCGGTGATAAAGAAGTTCCGCAACTGCGGCCCCGGTTTCGTGCTGCCAGACCGCAACTCGGTGACGATGGACGTGCCGTTCATGCGTGCCTATGCGGAACTGCTCGTCTCCACCTGTCATCGCCGCGGCGCTCATGCGATAGGCGGCATGGCGGCCTTCATACCGAGCAGGCGGGACCCAGAGGTGAACGCTCTCGCCATGGCCAAGGTGAGGCAGGACAAAAGACGCGAGGCCTCCCAGGGCTTCGATGGCTCCTGGGTGGCCCACCCAGACCTTGTCCAACTCTGCCGGGAAGAGTTCGACGCCGTGCTCGGGGAGGCCCCCAACCAGCTGGGCGCCAAGGCCGCCTCCTCCTTACCCGATGCCGGGGCTCTCCTTGACTTCGCCTCGGTTGGGGCACGCTGCACCGAGGCCGGGCTGAGGAACGACGTGAGCGTCGCGCTCCAGTACATAGCCTCCTGGCTAGGCGGCAACGGGGCAGTTGCGATCTTCAACCTGATGGAAGATGCCGCCACTGCCGAGATCGCCCGGTCTCAGGTCTGGCAGTGGCTCCACAACGGAGTGGCCCTGGAGGACGGCCAGAAGGTCACAAGTCTCCTCGTCGAGCACGTGCTCAATGAGGAGATGGCCAAGATAAAGGCCGCTTACGGTAGCAACTACGACGAGGGACGTTTCGCCCAGGCTCGCCAGCTGTTCGTCCAGGTAGCAATGAACGACGACTACTACGATTTCCTCACCCTCCCCGGGATGGAAAGACTCTAGGGCTCGTGGAGAGGGCTCTAGTCCGCGAGGCCGGGTCTAAAAGGATGACAGGGTCGGATTCTCGTATTAGTTCTGTCGAAGTTCTAGTGGCCGAAGGGCTGGAGCCGGCGCGAGCG
>DAHWQF010000807.1 GCA_027334785.1 Acidimicrobiaceae bacterium | reverse complement strand
GCCAGGAACTTCTCGGTCAGCTCCTCGCGCTGTTGGGCGGTGGCCGCCACACGAGGACGGCGGTCTTCGATGTGACGCCGTGCCCGGCTGGCGAGCTGGCGCACACTGTCCTCGGTCCTTGCGAGGATCGTCGCGATCTCGGCGAAGGGGTAGGCGAACACGTCGTGGAGCAACCACGCCGCCCGCTGCTCAGGAGACAGGGTCTCTAACACCACGAGCAGCGCCATCGACAACGAATCGGCCATCTCGGCGCGCCCGGCAGGATCCGCAACCTGATCGGCGAGCACCGGGGCCGGCAGCCACTCGCCCACATACTGCTCGCGTCGGCGACGAGCCGAACGTAGCTCGTTGAGCGCGAGCCGCGTGGTCACCGTCGACACGAACGCCGGCAAGGAAGCGACCTGCTCACCGGCTGCGATCGCCCGATGTACCCGCAGCAGTGCCTCTTGGACCACGTCCTCGGCCTCTGCCACACTGCCGAGCATCCGGTACGCAATCGCGAACGACACCCCCCGCACACCCTCGAGCTCGTGCCCGCCAGAGACCCTCTCCTCGGCGCTCGTCACGTCCAAGATCCCTTCACGACCCACACCCCATTACGACAGACCAAACACCGCATCTGTGACAGCGTTGCCCAACGCGGGAAGCATCGCCGCCGCCCTGCCCGCCTGCGGCAACCCAAAGTGCCCCACCCTCAGCCCATCTCGTTGAGTACCGCACTGCCCCATGCTGCGGTAGGGCTGCGTAGGGCAAACCGGGCCGCAAGACGCGCCTTCGAGACGAGCGACCACGAAACCCCAGCGTGCGGCCAGTGTGGCGGCCGGACCCCGTGCGTAGGGCTGCGTAGGGCACGGTGATCAGGAGTCGATAAACGAGTCCATAAACCCTGTGGACAACCCCGTGGGAATGCCACGGAACAGCATGAAAGCCCAGGACAGTCAGCCCGAAAGACGCGAAGATCCAAAGCTTGCGGTGGAGGTGACCGGATTTGAACCCACGGCTTCTACGATGCGAACGTAGCCGAGACGCCCGCTCCGACGT
>DAHWQF010000806.1 GCA_027334785.1 Acidimicrobiaceae bacterium | reverse complement strand
GCGGCAGCCAACCGCTCGGCCAGTCGTTCGAGGGCGACCTGCCGGTTGCGAGCCTGGGAACGCTCGCCGTCGGCCACGACGCGCACCACGGGGCCGAGCTGCTCGAGCAACCGAGCCCGCTGCCGGGGGCCGAGAGACGCCGATGCCACGACGTCGAAGCGCGCCTCGACCCGTGTGGCCGCCTTGTTGGCGTGCTGGCCCCCCGGCCCCCCGCTGCCGCTGAAGCGCCACTCGAGCTCCTCGAGCGGCACCCTCAGGCTGCGGCTGACCCGAAGCTCGGACCCCCGGGCCCGCCCGGGCACCTCACCCAAGGCGGCCGGCCCGGCTCGCCCCTCGAGGAGCCGGGCCGCTCACCCGGCAGGCCCGGCCCGGCGCTGCTCCCCGGCCGGCCCGGTCGCGCCGTAGCGGAGGCCGTCGAGGAGGAGGCCGACGAGCGGCAGGGACTGGGCCAGCTGGTGGGAGGCGTCCGCGGCGAGGCAGATCCCGTGGATCGCCCGGAGCAGCTCCCCGGCGTCGACGTCGCTGCGGACCTCCCCCGAGTCGGCCGCCGCCCGGAGCAACCGCCCGGCTGCCTCGCCGAGGCGCCGGCGGTAGTCGTCGAAGAACGAGGAGTTGGCGCGGAGGATCGACTTCACGGCGCTCGCCATCCCCCGCTTGGTGGCGACGTAGCCGACGTAGCGCCGCATCCACTCGGCGAGCGCCTCGCCAGGAGGGAGCGCCGCGAGCAGCTCGTCGGCGTCGTCGCAGAGCGAGTCGACGGTGCTGCGGTAGACGGCCTCGACGAGGGCGTCCCGGGTGGGGAAGTGGCGGTAGAGGGTCGCCTGACCGACGCCGGCGCGCCGGGCGACCTCGTACATGGGGACGTCGCCGCGCACGGCGAGGAGCTCTACGTCTTGGCCTACGACGCGCGCGGCCACGGGTGGCCGCTGGCCTTCGGCCACTCGGCGGGGGCCGCCTCCCTCCTGCTCGCGGAAGGGGCGCGTCCGGGCACGTTCTCCTCCCTCGATTGCTTCGAACCGATCGTCGCGTCGACCGACGAGCCGTCGTCG
>DAHWQF010000805.1 GCA_027334785.1 Acidimicrobiaceae bacterium | reverse complement strand
TGCGCTCAGGTTGGCGGCTGGCGTCTCGGCGATGGCCGGTTCTGGTGCCGGGGGTGCCGTGGGCGAACGTCGGTGACCGCGGGCACGATCTTCGACAAGACGCGTACGCCGCTGACGGTGTGGTTCAGCGCGTGCTGGCTGTTCGCCACGCAGAAAGACGGCGTGTCGGCGCAGAGCCTGCAGCGGGCGCTGGCGATCACCTCCTATCAGACGGCGTGGGCAATGCTGCACCGGGTGCGCTCGGTGCTGGTCCGACCGGGGCGGGAACGGCTCGCCGGCCGGGTCGAGGCCGACGAGACCTACATCGGCGGGGATGAGCCGGGTCTGCGGGGCGGCCGGCAGAAGGGCAAGAAGACCCTGGTGGGGGTGGCTGTGGAGGTGCATGAGCCGAAGGGGTTCGGACGCTGCCGGATGCAGATCCTGCCCGACGCGTCCGCTGCCTCACTGCACCCGTTCGTCACCGCCCACATCGAGCCGGGCGCGGCGGTGATCACCGACGGTTGGCAGGGGTACGCCGGGATCGAGGATCTCGGCTACGCCCGCGAGCGGCGCAGCCAGCGCGCCGCCCGGCTCCGGGGCGAGGACCCCGGCCAGCTGCTGCCCGGCGTTCACCGGGTCGCCTCGCTTGCCAAGCGCTGGCTGCTCGGCACACACCAAGGATCTGTCGACGAGGCGCACCTGCAGGCCTACCTCGACGAGTTCGTGTTCCGCTTCAACCGGCGCCACTCCCGAAGCCGCGGGCTCGTGTTCCACCGCGTCCTCCAGCTCGCAGTCGGCCACGAACCCGTCCGCTACCGCGACCTCGTCGTCGACCCGCAGGCCAAGGCGCACCCGCCAGCAGGACGGGCCGGCCACGGTCACCCCCGCTCGCTCGAGCGGCCGCCGGCGAACCGCCCCTGGAGAGCGGCCTGACCTGGCCTACTCCGCTTGAGTGGATACCCCCAAACGATGCTTATGCATCACCGTAGCCGAGGACAGCACCCTTGAAGCGCTCGGCGACCCCTTCGGTGATTTTTTGGTGTAGCCCACCGATTAGGGTGGAGCGAAGGCCATCT
>DAHWQF010000804.1 GCA_027334785.1 Acidimicrobiaceae bacterium | reverse complement strand
CACCGTGCCCTCGGACGAGGCGGTGGCGGGGACGGGGCTCACCTTGGTGGGCACCGATACCGAGGGGGGCAAGCCGACGGCGCTCAAAGTCGTGCCGGGCACGGCCACGGCCGCCTCGAAGTACGAGGCGAGGTGCGCCTGCCCGCCCCGCTCGCTGCCGGCCCCTGAGAGGCGGGCGACCCCCAGGGCAGACAACACGGCCAGGGCCAGGACAACGGACAGGGCACCGGCGCGCCGCTTGCGGCGCCGGCGGGCCCTGGCGCGGAGCGCCCCGACCTCGGGGGGCTCGACCAATGGCCGGTCGACAAGGGCCTGGGACAGCCGGGACAGCTCAGACATTGCTCTCCTCCTTGGGGTCAGCGTCATAACCGTCTGGGAAGGGGCCGAGGAGGTGGCCGAGGCGCCTGTGGGCGTCGCGGAGCGTGCTCGACACGGTCGAGCGCGATATGCCGAGCGAGGCCGCTATCTCGGCCTCCTTCAGCCCGGCGACGTGGCGGAGCACGACCACCTGGCGCTGGCGCGGGGGCAGGCCTGCTACGAGGCCCCAGACCTCGCTCGCTTCGGGCGGCACGTTCGGCTCCGGGGCCGCGCGATGGACCAGGAGGCGCTCGAGGCTCCGGCGCCGCGCGAAGCGCCGAGCGTGGTTCAGTGCGACCCTGTAGGCCCACCCCGTCGGCTCCTCCATGGCCGAGACGCGCTCCCAGTGGACAAGGGCGCGAGCACAGGCTTCGTCCACACCTCCGCTGGCCAGCTCGATGTCCCCGGTGGCGAGCAGGAGCGTCGCCACCATCCTCGGGTGCTCCCGGCGGTACCAGTCCTCGAAGGCCTCCAACCCGGCCCCCCTCAGTTGGCCACGCGCGAGAGCGTCGCCGAAGGTCCCATCACTACTACAAGTCACGAGCAGCGCGAATTGCCGGGCCACAAACCCGGCGCCGCCGGCGGTGGCGACAACAGGCAGGGCTCACGGGCGGGCAAGTAGTCGCCGCTTGGTGGGCTTGAAAGGTTGATGGGCCTGGCCGCGCGAAGGTGCCGAGGGTGGGGCGGCTACGAGGTGGTACGACGCGGCGCGAGTTCG
>DAHWQF010000803.1 GCA_027334785.1 Acidimicrobiaceae bacterium | reverse complement strand
TCGTCGGATCCTGAACCCGATGGTCGTGCGCTGGTCCTGAACCCCCGCCACTTTTGAGGTCTTCACGTTTCGGTGAGGACCGACTTCACGTTTCGCCGCCGCCATCCTGCCATCGGGGTGTGACGCGCCAGCCGTGGGAGCTCGTGTCGAGCCAGCCGGCCGGTTGCTCGACTGGCTCCGAGCCGGTGGCTGGGTCGGCGGGCGCGTTCATCCGACGGCCGACGGTGCGAGCAGGTCGTCGATCGTGCGTCGTCGCCGCCGGCGGGTGCGCACTGGCATGCCCGCCTGTCGCCGACGATCGTCGTCGAGCTGGCGTTCTTCGAAGGCGTCGAGGACGCGCAGGTTGCGCACCACCACAGCGCAGCCGAGGAGCAGGGAGTGGGCCACAAGCCCCATGAGCCGGCACCAGCCCCTGGTGGTGTCGGTCGAGGCCGGGTCCTTCATGGTCGAGTAGCTGCGCTCGACGGCCGTGCGCCGGGCGTAGGACCGGCGATGAGCGGCCGAGGGGTAGGGGTGCTTTTGGGCCGTCTTGGCGTTGACCTCGGGCGGGACGGTGATGGTCGACTGGGCACAGCAGGCCGGGAGGTCGTCGGGCGGGGTGGCGACCTCGGGCCGGTCGAAGGCAAGGGTGAGCGACGCCGGCTTGGCCGGGCAGCGGACCTTGCCGAGGGCGGCTGGGCACATGGCCCGGTGGTAGCCGTCGGAGTCGGTCGAGGTGACGGCGCCCAGGCGGTAGCGGGCGAGCTCGGCTGCCCGCTCGTCATGGGCGCGCACCTCCTCGACGGTGGCGTCGCGTCCGAGCGGGGAGAGCTGGAACAGCTTGCTCGGGGTCCTCGGGCAGTAGAGGTTGCCGTTGTGGCAGATCGCCCCGCCATGGGTGCCCTGGGGACCCCGGTCCTGGGGGTGTAGGTCGACCACGAGGTCTGCTCCTGCTGCCCGGAGCGGCAGAGCGAAGTGGCCGGGCACGCGATGGGCGTAGCCCGAGTCGGCGAGCACGTCGCCCAGGTGGAGACGGCCACGTTCCGCCGCCTGGGTGAGCGCCGTCACGAGGACGGGGACCGGGTCGTGCGAACAGCCGCTCAGCGTCATCGC
>DAHWQF010000802.1 GCA_027334785.1 Acidimicrobiaceae bacterium | reverse complement strand
CCTCGCCCGTCGGCACGCCCCCGTAGATGTTGAAGGGGATGACGCCCGGGTCCTTCTGCTTGATGGTCTCGAGGGCGGAGAGCACCTGCGCCCAGGTCTTCGGGTGCCACGGCAGCGCTATCCCAGCCTTTTTTAGGAGGTCCTTGTTGTACCACAAGAACCGGTCGTCGGTCGCGTAGGGCACGCCCCAGACCTGGCCCCCGTAGGTGGTCACGTTTTTCATGGCGCCCTTGAAGTACTGCCAGTCCGGCCACGACTTCACGAACTTGGTGAGCGGCAGCAGGTACCCTGCCGACTCGTCCGCCGAGACGAGGAACGTGTCCTCCATTACGACGTCAGGCGCCGTCGACTTTGAGCTCATCATCAAGTCGAGTTTCGTGTAATAGGGGTTCTCGGCCGCCTGGACGTCGATCGGGTCGACCTTCACCCCCGGGTGCTGCTTTTCGAACTGAGGGATGATGTGGTTGAGCCACTCACCCATCGTGTTGGGCACGTTGGGCGCGGGCAGGAAGTCGTACACGACCTTCAAGGTCGTGGTGCTCGCTGCGGCTGCGCTCGAGGTACCACCGAGCGCCGCCGGCGCCAGCCTGCTCTGTAGGCGGTCGGGATGCCGAGCATGACGAGGATGAGCACCCGCCGGCGCTTGTCCTGGGACGACCTCGTGCGCGGCGGCACGTAAAGGCGGGCAGCAGCTTGGACTACGTCCCCCGTGCCTACCGTTACTTGTGCCAACCGACCCCCTCCAGGCTCCGTCCGGCCAACTTTTGTACACAACCTACGAAATGCCGGCAAGGCCAGCAAGTAGGGCGAGAATATTCTCACAATGCGGTCGTGCTGTCCCCGCGCGCCGAGCACCCGGGCCTTGGTAGCGCCGGCGGGCACCGGTCAGGCTGCAAACTAAAGCGCGAACGAAAAAGAGATTCGGGCCAGCTAGGTGCTAAGGCGCTATCCCCACCACCGGCTGCGCCAAGTGCTTGCCAGCGAGGGACCCGTGGTAGCCGGCGTCGCCGAAGGCGAAGATGCCGCCGTCGGAGGCGACCAGCCAGTAGCCCTTGCCGTCGGGGGTGGCGGCGATGCCCACGATCGGCTTGTTCAGCTTGGTG
>DAHWQF010000801.1 GCA_027334785.1 Acidimicrobiaceae bacterium | reverse complement strand
GCCGACTTCTCCGACATCATGGGCAGCCTCGCCGACATGGACGTGGACGTGGTCTCGCTGGAGGCGGCCAGGTCCCACATGGAGGGGGTGGCCGGTTTGGCCTCCTCTGCCTACGAGGGAGGGGTCGGGCCCGGCATTTACGACGTCCATTCCCCCCAGGTCCCAAGCGTCGACGAAATCTACGCCCTTTTGGCCCGGGCGGTCCAGGAACTCGGGGCCAGCCGCGTGTGGGTCAACCCGGACTGCGGCCTGAAGACACGCCGGTACGAAGAGGTCCTCCCCGCGCTGCGGCA
Organism: Acidimicrobiaceae bacterium; assembly: GCA_027334785.1. Taxonomy (GTDB): domain Bacteria; phylum Actinomycetota; class Acidimicrobiia; order Acidimicrobiales; family Palsa-688; genus JAJZYO01. Next base: position 825 of record DAHWQF010000801.1, on the reverse strand, counting down.
CTTAGTCGAGGCCGCCCGCCGGGCCCGGGCCCAACTCGGCCCTGAGAACCAAGGGGCAACCTTGGGGGCAAGCCGGTCATGACCCCGGCCCGCGTTTCTCCAGCGTGCCCGAAGGTGTCCCTGCGGCGATGACCATGGCCGCGACGACGAAGGAGCCGGCCATAACGGCGAATGCCGCAGGGAAGCCGGCGGCGTCTATGACCCAGCCGACCACAGCGGTCCAAAGCGACCCCACCCCGTAGGCAATGGCGAAAAAGGCGCCGAAGGCTGCCCGTGCCGTCCCCCGGTCGGTCAAGTCCGAAAAGACGGCCTGCAAAAGCGGTGACTCGGTATAGGCGAGCAACCCGACGGCGACCCCGAGGCCGGCCAAAAGAGCCGTGTTGTGGCCGGCGTAACCGAAGGCAACCAGGGCTGCCGCCCCGACCACGTAGGTCATGATGAGGGCACGCCTCCGCCCGAAGCGGTCTGCCAGGCTGCCCCCGACCAAGGGCCCGGCCACGCTGGCGGCCATGATGACCGTGAAGAGCACGCCTACCGTGATCACCGACAGGTGCAGCCCCGTGCGGAGGTCGGCGGGGATGTAGGTGCTGAGCGTGCCGAGCCCGCGCCCGCCGGCGGCGATAGTGGAGGCCGCCAGGACCGCGACCACTGGGCGTCGAGAGAGCAGTTGGCGCAGGGAGACGGCCTCCTTCTTGTCCCCGGCTGCCGTCGGGCGAGGGCACTCGGAGGGGAGGCCCACTCCCACCAGCAGCGCTCCCGCGCCGAGGGCAGCTGCCAGCGCGACCAGTGCCCAGCGCCACCCGGCCGTGGCGATGACTGCCGAAA
>DAHWQF010000800.1 GCA_027334785.1 Acidimicrobiaceae bacterium | reverse complement strand
CAAAGGCGATGGTCCGGATCTCTGGGAGGGGGGAATTTCCGGGGTCTGGGGCAGAAGCTCGGTAGCGCTCGATTGAGCCGAACAGGCGGTCCAAGTACGGCATAACCTGGATGATCGCGTGATTGGAGCTTTGCAGCTGTTGGCCGTAAGACGAAGCGCGCACGAGGATGAGGACCACTGCACCGAGGGAGGCGAGGTTCCCTGCGTGAGCGAAATAAATGACCGTTATCCCACCGACGATAATGAAGTAGATGGCGCTCTGGTAGACGCCACTCACTATACGTAGCGTCAGGTTGGCGTGAAACGAGGCGTTCCGCGCGGCCTCGATGAGGCCGGCCATTCGTGAGCGATAAGCGCTCGTGGCTCCGAAGACCTCCGTTTCCTCGGCGAGACGCACTGACTCGCTGATGCCTCCAGCCTGGTCTATATAGGCCTGCGAGCTGTCGCTTGCTGCCTTGCGGCCAGCTCGGTCGAGGGGCCGGAAGGCCGCGAAGAGGACGATGGCGCTCGCTAGGACCACGGCGGCCGCCATGGCGCTGAGTGAGAACGCCGAGGCTACGAGGGCAAGGAACATGGCACCGGCAGAGATGACGGCCGCTACGTTCATGACCGCACCGACGGCTTGGTTGATCTGGTCGGTCATGAGCTCTTGGAAGTGGCCTTCTTTGTCGAGTGATTTCACTGACCAAGAGGCACTTGTGAAGGCGTCGAAGAGTTCGCTGCGCAGTTCGGCCTGGACGGTAGCCGCGATCCGTGCAGGTAGCCAGGCGATCGCCAGCTGGAGCACAGTCCGAAGGGCGGTCATCGCGAGTGCGGCTATCAGCGCTTCGGGTAGTGCCATATGCAGGTTGAGTGGCCCAGTGGCGATGGCGACGGCGTGGCCCGTCAAGACCATGGCGGCGGCGATATTTGCCGTGAGGGCGAGGATGCTGGCTTCGACTAGCCCGGCTACCAACGAAAGAGCGCCGAGCACTGCGACTGGCAACATGCGCGGGCCCAACATGGGGCGGAGCTTCTGCCAATCCCGGTAGAGGCTTGTCGTGCGTAGGGTGCGCGTCAGGTGGGAGGTCCCGCCCTTCCTTGCTTGGCGCGTGCTCGTGTCGGCTTTAGTGGGCACGGG
>DAHWQF010000007.1 GCA_027334785.1 Acidimicrobiaceae bacterium | reverse complement strand
GGCAGGTCGGAGGGGTGGTGAGAGGCTAACCCCAGCAGCCTCTGGGGAGGGCTTCGGCGAAGCGGAAGCAGGCCACGCGTACCGGCGCCCCGTAGGACTCGACGGCGGCGTAGAACGAGGCGTCGGTCAGCGGGTAGCTGTCCATCGTCACCCAGTGGTTGCCCACCAGCACTTGGTCTGCGTACCAGCGCCTGGCGTCAGCCGGGGTGCCCGAGACAGGCACGATCCGGACGGTGATGCTGCCGTGGACCTGGGGGCCGTTGCGTTGCCGGCCCGACCACGCCATCGTCGCCCCCGGCTCCGTCCACTGGCCCCCAGGCCACGCGGTGTACGAGAACAGGAACGGCCCTGGCCCGCTGGCGCCGGGGAGCCACGCCCACCCGATCTGCGTGAAATGCCTACGGCTGGCGCTCCAGGCCATGAGCCAGGCGTACTCGCCCCCAGGTCGCGGCCCTGACGGCACCGAGATCGAGGCCTCGATACCACCCGGGAGGCTGGCGGCCGGCACTGCTTGCGGCAGGCCGTAGAACGCCGGCGAGAACGACGGGATGGCTGCCGCTGCGAGAAGTGCTACTGACCGGGTCACAGGGCTCCCGGGCCGTGGGGAGGGGCGGGGCGGCGTACGAAGGGAGGGGGCGTGAAGCCCTCTGGAGGGAGCCAGCCGGGGCCGTAGCCGGGCGTCGGCGCCTCGTAGGGCTGCCCGCCGCAGAGGCCACAGAAGGGCCAGTGCCTCTCCCCTTCGCCCGAGCCACCCCAGCGGTGCCCGCAGCTATCGCAGATGAGGGTCAGGACTGCACGAATGCTAGGTTGATGTCTGACCACGTGTCCCCGCTCTGGAGCCCTCCGGTGGCCGTCTGGATGGTCGAACCAGGAGGCAGGAGCAGCCCGGAGAAGGAGGACACCCTGCGGTCATCCGCGTTCTCCTGGCCCGAGAGGGTGTAATCGACGCTCCCGGTGCTCGTGTTGGCCGTGAGCACGTCACCGGCCTGGAGCTCGGGGATGGGCACCATGGCACTGAGCGTCGCCCCGATGCTGACCGCGGCCACCGTCACGCCTGCCACCTGCACGAACGCGGTCAGGGTTGCCGAGCCGGGGTTGTAGAGGAAGAGGCTCCCTCCCGAGAACCAGCCTCCTGCCGGCGCCGTGTACAGCGTGGTCACGGTGGTACTGAAAGTCCCCGTCGCCGGCCGACGTGGGGTTGACCGCGTGCCTGGCCCTCCTCCCGGCACGGCATCGATCACCACGGTTTGTGAGACGCCAATTGAGTCCCCCGTGAGCAGGGTCTCCTCTGTCGGCGTCGTGTCGTTGACGACCACCTGCCACAGGTACGGGTAGCGCCGGCCGCTCTGGCTGGAAGTCGTCAGGGTGGCCCGGAAGGACACGAGCCGGAGCGGGGTCCCTGATGGGACCATGTAGATGATGTCGTTGCCTGCGGCCGGGTTGGCTGGGGCCACGAAGGTAGGGACCGACACACTGCCGCTCGTGCCTCCGGAGGCGAGGAGGGGCGAACCGCCGATGGTGCCCACTGGCCCGGTGACGCCCGTAAGGACAGCCTGAGTGGTGGTCGGCGGCCCGGTCACCGTCACTCGCTGCCCCGGGCCGACATAGAGCGGCCCGAAGGGGTTGTTGCCCACCATGGACCCGACGGGGCCGCTGCCGAGGGCCACCGTCCAGCTCTGGAAGGCCGAGCTGCCAGGCACAGACACCGACACCAGGGCCTCGGCGCCCTGGGGGACTTCAGGGAAGCTAAAGGTTGTGCTCGAGCCTGAGACTGCCGGGGCCGCCCGTTGCAAGAGCGGCGTGGTCATGCTGCCTCGGACCAGTCCAAATCGTCTGGCGTCGGCACGTACTGCGCTCCCTTGGAGCCTCCCATCACCCCGCGCTGGTCCCGCTGGCCTTGTTGGTAGCCGGCCAGAAAGTCGGAGTAGTCCTCTTCCTCCTCCGGCTCAGGCTGAGGGCGAGTGCTGATGGGGCTCCTTCCCTGCCGGAGGGCCGAGAGGGCCACCTTGGGGGCGATGTTGCGGGCCAGGACGGCGATCCCGACGACCATGGTGATGCCGCCGGCCAGGACCAGTACCCCTCCCACGAGGGCCTTGGCATTGCAGCGGGTGAACATGCAACCGCCGGCAACGGGGATCGGGACCAGGCACCCGGCGCAAGGCCCGAGGATGGTGCTGGTCGAGGCCGCTGAAGATGGGACGGCCGGCGGTGTCTGTGCCAGGCCGGCCAGGCTCCCGGTGGTCCCCACGGGCACTTTGGGAGGACTGGCGTAGCCGAGCCTCGCCAAGGCCGCCGTCGGCCCGCCCTGGCCTTGCACGTACGCGTCGCCCTGCCATGGCTCGAAACCCCGATGGTTGAACAGTTGCGCCGCCGCGACCGTCTGTGCCTTGGGATTGGCTGCCAAGGCAGCGCCGGCCTGGTAGGCCTGCTGCGGGTTGTTCGGCCCGTACTGCGGGTACAGGTTGATCCCATAAAGGCCCACGCTGTACTCGGGCAGGTTGCCCGGCGCTGGCGGACCGGCATAGTTGGGCAAGTTGGGATAGGCAGTATTGAGCACTGCGCCTGAGTTGTAGCCGCCCTCTGCCGGCACGATCCCATTGGCGAACGCGTTGGCGACAGGCCCCGGAGCGCCGGCATCGCTCCACAATGAGGCGACCTGGGACGGCGGGACGTTCTTCGAGCCGGGGTAGTACCACGTCATCGTGCGCTGCCGATCCCGAACGTCAGAGGCCCGGATGGGGTCTGCGCGGTCGTCACTTGCTGGGTCTGGCCCTGGCCCTGCTGGTTGAGCTTCGCTACGGTATCAGTGGACGCCTGCGGGCAGGTTACAGACACGTCGCCCGAGGTCGCACCAGCGGGCCACATGATGCGCTTGAGCGGGGTGCATTTCCCGCGCACCAGCTCCAGGCCGTACACGAACACGGCATAACCGCCCCATACGAGCGCTACTCCGAGCAGCCCCACGATCAGGCTCCTGTAGGCACGGCAGTACCGCCGCCGGTGGGGGCGCCGGCCGCCGTCGTCTGCGTGCTCGGCCCTTGGCCGCGATTGAGCGGGTCCGATGGGTCCAGGATATTGAGCAGCGTGGCCAGCACGTAGCCCCAGCCGACCAGCGCCGCCAGGGTCTGGAACCGCGTCCCGCGCGCGAGGGCCAGCGGGCCGAAGATCACCGCCGTCGCCAGGTAGTCCCCCGGTGCCGGCAGGCCACCGACCGTATGTGGCGTGCCCTTGATCTTGAGGCCGCCGATAGTCGCGTTCTTCCCCCAAATGTCCCGCACGGTGATGAGGCCGAGCTCGACGGCCCAGGGGAGGAGCGGGCTAGCCATTGGGCGCGGCGGAGCTGACCCAGCCCTTGCCCTTGACGAACACCGGCCGCTCCCACATGATGGCCCGTGGGGGCAGCGCAAGGCCCGGCTGCGGTGCGCAGAGCAGCGCACCGACAGGGGACGCTTGGAACAGCGGTGCGCCGTCGCTCGCCCACATGACGTTCTCAATGCCCACCCGTGCATCGTAAGGAGGGGTTAGGTTGCGAGTGCCGAACATTACCAAGTCCTCCAGGCGGTTGGGTGCGGGTGCGGCTGGCCAGCATGGCCCCAGGCCCAGCCGCCCTTGGGGTGGGCGATCGAGGGGGTGCACTGCACCGTCCCCGGCATCCATGCCATGTGGGCCTCCGGTACCCCGAAGTTGTCGCTGGCGAACTGCATGGCGAGCGCGTCCGGCCCGGTGCCCTGCCCGCAGTAGTAGGTGCTGCCTCTTATCGGCCTTGTCAGCATCATCCTCACCTCATCAGCATGTTATGGCCGACCGACGTGCGCGGCTTCGGCTTGGGCGCTGCTTGGTGGACTGTCACCTTCTTGGTGGTCTTCACGGCCGGCGTGTACGACCGGTGCGACCGGATCGCATATATCGGGACAGAGCCGCCGGAGGGCATCAGGGAGCCCGTCTCGGACGTGTAGGCGACACCGCTGCGTACCGGTGCGCTGCCGCCCGCATGGCTCCCGCTCGCCGTGGTCCTGGTGGCCGCCGCGTTGGCCAGGATGTTGCCTGGGGTGTTGAACAGGCTATTGCCCGTCTCGGACGTGTAGGCGACACCGCTCGAAACCGGGGCGCTCGAACCGAAAGTGGAACCACTGGCAGTCACCCTGGCCGACGGCCCCAGGGCTGCCGCCGGGATGGGGACCATGACATTGGACGAGAGCGCTGTCGTTCGTACCGGGGCGCTCCTCGTCCCTCCGGTGCCCCCACCCATGGCACCCGTAACGAGCGGCTGGGTCGTCGAAGGCGCACTGGCTGACGACGTGGTTGACGTAGTGGTCGAGGGTGGCCCCTGCTGTTGGCCGGTCGATGGTCCCCCGGCTGGGTTGCCGCTCGTGCCGCCGCCGCCGCCCGGAGGGGGGAAGGGGAAGGGCCAGAACGGGTAGCCGGGGTACCCACCACCACCGCCACTGCCGCTCCCGCCGCCTGTCGTGGAGGGCTGCCCCGAGCCCGGGCTCGGGGACGGTGTCGCCGCTGCGGCTGTCGTGCTCGAGCTGCTGCGGTTGCTCCACCACTTGTATATGAGGAACGCGGCCACGCCGGCGCCGGCCACCACGGCGCCTTTCTGCCAGGTCGGCGCCCGGTGCCACCATCCCGAGATGCCCCCGCTGTGCCCGCCCTGGGGAGCCTCACGCCGCGCGGGCTCCCGGCGCTCCTCACGTCTCTCTCTGCGCTCGGCCATCAGCTATACCTTTCCGTTGCCGGGCCGGGGTTGGCGAGGCCCGCTTCCTTGGCATGGACGTACTGCACCCATATGAGGGTGCCAGCCGTGAGCCCTCCGAGAGCGATGGGCCACGATTCGTACCCGGCTCCCTTGGCGAACAGCATCCCGAGCAATGTGAAGCCGCCGGCCTGCAAGAGCCCGAGCTTCACCCACTTCATGAGGGTCGGCGCCCGCGCGGCGGCGTTGATCTCCGTCGTCTGCGGGCTGGAGTTGATGGCCGCAACGATCTCGTAGATGATCCCGGCCGAAATCAGAAAGCTCGTGCCCGGGTTCGACTTCGGCTCGTCCAGGGCCATTCACCCTCTGCCTCCTGTGCCGATGATGGGCCAGCGCGGCACAACATCGGGGGAAGCGGTTACCCAGCGCCCGGTAGGCGCCCATGCCCAACGGCGGTACCCAGCGGGCGCGTTGAACTTGCCCGTCGTGCCCTTGGTCGCCGGCTTGGCCGTGGTCATGCTGCCGCGGCTCCCAGGACCTCCCACCGTCGTGATCGGCACCGGCAGCTCCGTGCGCTGCTTCAAATAGAACAGCGGGCCACCGATGGGCGGCAACTGCACGAACACGCTGCCGCCCATAGTGGGGCCGTGCGCCCAGGACCCCTGCGCCTCGCGCGGGAGCGGGCCGGGCGGGACGGCCTGCGGGACAGGCTGGTAGTAGGCGCTGCGGAGGGCGACGATGCGCGCACGCGTGACGGCGCCTCCGAACGCCTCGGCAACCGAGCGCGTGGGGGGAGGAGCCCATGCCGGGGATGCGCCGGGAAGCGAGCCGCGGCCCGTCATGGGGACCGCGGCCCTTACGGCACGCTGCATTTATAGGCCTCCAAGTAGGCCAGTGCAGCTTCGAGCAGCCCCGGTGTTTCGAGCCGTCCTACAAACACATTGCAACTGACGCATAGCAGTCCTCTCACACACTCGCTGCACCCATAGGTGCCGGGGCAATGGGAATGATCGTGGTCGATACAAGGGCGGCGCTCCTGAGCAAACGGGCGTTGGCACACCGCGCACTTGTCGTCTTGAGCTTGCCGCTGTACCAGAAACCACTCGTGCGACTTGCCCTGACGGCTGGACTTTCGCCGCTCGACTTGAGCGGCGAAGCGGCCAGGGTTGCGCACTCGCCATCCCTTTGTCCATTGAACAATGTGCTCCCGTCTACTGGGGTTGGCGTGATAGCGGGCGCGGTCATGGGCACGCTGGCACTCCTTGCATTGGTAACGCCACGATGTGCCTCCGTTTGTGGACCAGTACTCCTTCGTTAGCGGCTTGGTCTGGCCACACTTACGACACGTGCGGTCCGGCCCCTGTGTGTACTTGGGTGCTCCCATCGGGCGCAATCATACATGATTACCCCGACTTCGCGCCAATCCCAATCAATTGGTTGCCTCCGGTCGCCACGAGCGAATTGGCCGAGCTGCCGAGCTGCTTCACGCCGGTCGGGTGTGTCAGCGCGTCAGCCAGCATCAGGCCGCCGATGAAAAGGGCGCCCAGGCCCAGTATTTTGCCCATCGGCTCAGCCCTTGCTCGACCCAGGAAGATGCGGGCCGAAGAAGTTATGCCACAGCCAGACGCCGCCGACTCCGACTACGACGCCGCCCCAAAAACCCCATCTACGCATTCAGCCTCTCCTTAGTACCATGCCGAGCAGGATCATCCCGCCGGCTCCGACAAGGACACCCTGCCAGGTGACCTTCTTGAAAAACCCGCTCATCGCTCCTCCTCACAGCACCGCCGCGGCCTTGTAGACCACGTTGGTGTCACCCTCCAACAGATGGATACGTCCCCACTGGCGCACGCCGGAGAAAAAGACGTAGCCCAAGCCAATAGTGAAGATGACACTGCCAAACTGGTTGCGCTCCCGTTCCGGCTGAGCCCACCAGGTGAGGCCGATCAACGCACCCGCTACCAGGCCGCCGATCAGGGCCAGGTGGCCGGCGTTCACGCCCCCACCCGAGTTGCCGGTGGGTGCTACGCCTCCCGGTCCCATGGCTGCCATCGCCGGTGCGACACTGCTTGCCGGCGCCACCGGGGTACCGTACGCGCCTCCCGCTCTCATACCACCTCCGATTCCCAAGGACAGTCCAGGCATTTAGACCTCCGGCAGCCCTTGAAGCAGGGCCTCGCTCGGTACGACCTGGCCGGTGATCACGCTGATGGTGTATGGACCGGTGCCCGCGGAACCCCAGGTGCCGCCCACTTGGAGCAGCGTCCCAGGGTTGGTGGACAAGAACTCTTCGCCTGTGTCCAGAAGGCCAAGGCTGATCTGGCTAAGCGAGGTCTTGCGAGAGAAGGCGAGCACACCGGTCGGCCTCGTCACACCGCCGAAGACGTTGTAGATGTCGTCGTAAATGTCGGTCAGGGGCTCCTGGTTCACCATCGGCACACCATCGACCCAAATCGACAACGGGTCCGGCCATGCGTCGACCCGTGCGCCCGTCGAGTCCCGGCACACGAGGATGATCGTGTCGAGGTAACCACCGGGGCGCGGGAACTGCACGTCCAGGTAGCTGCTCGCCGCGGGCTGGTTGGCGGACTTGTTGAATATCCACTGCCGGCTGGTGCCGAGCCCTGGCGGGGCGATGTTCTCCGACTGCGGCAACCAGTAGTACTCGGCGCCCACCTTGACCGTGAGGGTGGGCACAGTGGTCGGCGCGGTGGAGTAGACCGTGCTGCTCCCGGACAGTGTCCAAGTGAGGGTAGGCATGACGTTCGCCGCGGCCATTCCGAGCAGCCCGTATGCCTTGGTCAGTTCCAGCGGCAGGGCGGTACGGAAGCTGAAGCCGCCGGTGCCGGATGTGCCCACTGAAGGCGCTTGATAGCTCGGCATGTTTTGGATGTTGGCTGCCGCCAGGAGGCCGTAGCCACCCGAGAACAACGGCACCAAGTAGAGCATTTCATAGCCCGGGCCGTTGAAAATAGGGTTACCGTTGGCGTCCGAAAGGTTCACGAGCTGTACGGCATTGAAGGGCGCGTCCGCGGTGGTGGCCACTGTGCCAGCCGTGTTAGCCCCGCCCGTAGCATAGATGCGCACGCGGAACCGGGACACGTACCCTGGCACGGGCACCAGCGGGTTTGTGACCTGGCCCCCAAATTCGACACCCGACTCCGTGTACTGCGGCTTGTAGCCAGGTTCGCTGTAACGGATGAACGGGCCGCCCGGCGGCTCCAGCGTGGTTTGTGGCTGGGGGACCGTGACGACGCTGCTCACGACGCCCCCCCCTCTCGTGTGCCCATAGCACCTCCAAGTTCAGGAGGGCAGACGGGCGAACAACAACTAGGGGGCAGCTATGCCGCCGCGCCTGCCCCCGCGCTGTTGTTGATGGGAGCGTACCACACTCAGCGGCCGAAGAGCTTTTCCCTCCAGGTCACCCGAGGAGGGGTGCCTCTGAGGGATGGCACGGACAGCTTGGGAGGCCGGGTCACCCGGAAGGGCTGGCGAGGGTCACGGCCCACCATTAGCCAGGAGTGCAGGGGCAGGGCACGAATGACCTCGCGCACCTCGGCCACCGGCCGTCCCAGCAGCTCAGCGAGCCTTTGTACCATCCTGTCGTCCCTTGTGTAGGCCACGGCCAGCCACGTCACCTGGTCCCCGACGGTGCTGCTGGCCCCCCCCGTCGAGTTGCCGATGGAGACGCGCTGGAGGGCAGATACAACGCTGATGCCCCTGTTCCTGGCAGCAATCAGGAGTTCTACGGTGTCGTCCGCGAGATTGAAAAAGCGCCGGTCAGTGAGTATCTGTAGCTCGTCAATAATGACCGTCCAGCCGCCTTGCTCCCAAATGGACGGCATCACCCGCGCGAGGAGGCGACGGTTGGCGTCCCGCTGGGCCCGGCTCTTGGCCACCTTGCCCACGATCAGGCGAGCGGGCTCGCCGTCCTTAATGTCCGCGATCACCCCGGAGGGAGGAGGCCAGGTCGTGACCCTGCGCCAGCCCGAGGCCGCCAGCGTTTGGTCCCCGCCCTTGGGGTCGATAGCCAGGACATAGTCCGTTGTCTGGCACAACCCAAACTCCAAGGTGGTCTTGCCACTGCCGGTCGGCCCGACGATGCCTACGTGCTGGCCGGGCTCCCAGGCGTCCGACCACCAGGGTAGGAAGTCCTCCCAGGGCAGCACCTCGACCGGAGTGGCCTCGTCAGGCGTGGTGATAGTGCTCAAGGGGCTCCTTGTGGACGTGCCAGTAGCGCCCGGAGGCCTGCTGGAGGGTGGCCGTCAGGTCCACGTCCAGCTGGCCCCAGGGCCGGAGGATGGGCGCCCAAGGGACGGCCAGCTGGACACCGAGGGCGATCTTGGTGCAGCCCAACCAGCACACCTGCCCGGCGTCCTGCGCCGGCGACCCTCCCGGCGGCCGGGTACACAGCGGTTCAGGGCACAGGGCCAGGGCATCGACCAGCTCCAGCGAGGGCGCCACGTCGTGCTCGATATTTAACAGTGTGTCCTTGCCCCACACTCGCCTGAACGCCCACGCGTACCCGAGATCGGCTCGCGGCGGCACCTCCACGTCGAGGACGGGCCAGCGCGCGCGGACGGGCACCAGCGCCTCCCAGCATTTGGCCTGGTCGTCCTCCCGGACGCCGGGGGTATAGCAGTGAAGGACGATCACCCGACGCCGAGGTAGCGAGCCATGGCTTCGCGCTCGGCCTCGATGGCGCTGCGCTCGTCCGGTCCCCAGGCCGAGACTCCCGTCTCGTTGCAAGTCACCGTCACCCCGTCCTCCTCGTGCTGGCCCCGCGCGATCCTGAACGTGTAGTTGGCGAAGGCCAAGGGATCCGAAGTTTTCATCAACTCACTGCGGCGTCTCATGCGCTTGTGCCTCCACCACTGTTCCGAGGCCGAAAGCAGCCTTGAACGCCTCGTATTCTGCCTCTAGGTCCTCGCTCTTGCCCGCAGCCCGGGCCTTGGCGCTGAGGTCGTCCATCCGGGCCTTCTGCTTGGCCTCCCACGCCAGGTGCTCTCCCCAAATAGAGAGGAAAGCGTCCCTGAGCAGCGGCTCCATCACCGGCGGCAGCGGCTGGCCCATGTCCGCGGCCATGGCCGCCATGACGGGGACCATGAGCAGGAAGACGGGCTCGTACTTGTCCTCGACCTTGGCCACGCGCTGGAGGAACACTCGGTCTACGAAGCTCCCGGCCAGGGCCTTGTCCAGGACCGGTCCCGCGGCGGGCGCCTCGTAGGTAATGACGCCTCCCACGCGCCCCGGCATCATCGTGCCGAAGCCCTCCCACACCCAGGAGAGCAGCTTGGCGGCGCTCTTGCGGCTGGTGCGGGCAGGCCGGGGCTCGGCCTCGACCTTAGGCTGCCTGGCCTTGCGCTTGGGGGCCGCCTTTGGGGGCGGAGTGAACCCATGCGCCTGCTTGCGGTGGCGCGTCAGGTGAGCCTTCTTGAGCCCATAGGGCCAGAGAGGGTTGGGCGTCCACCCGCATTCGTCGCACTCGACATCAGGCACGACCTTGGACAGGTCCGGCGTACCGCCGCGCCGCGGCTCAGGCTGTGGTTCAGGTTGAGGCTCAGCCGCGGCCTCTGCCTGGCGGTCGGCGGCGCGCACCAGCTCCGCGACGGCGCTAGGCACCTTCGGGCTCCGTCATCATTCGGACGACTGGCGCCGAGCCGTTGGCCCGTTCCGCGGACGCCTTGGCGATGCGTTTGGCGTCACGGCGGCTGTCCTTGCAGGCGCGGCAGGTGGCCGCGTGATAGATAATCCCGCCGAGAGTAGCCCCGGCGAACACAGCGGCTCCGACAAGGAGCGCTTGGTTGCGCGTCATCCGAACAGCTTCTCCCTCCATGACTTCGGGGCGTCCACCGGCGGAGCTGGCGTGGCGCTCCCCCGCTCCAGGCGTCTCGCCTCCTCGCGGCGCCGGAGGGCCAGCTCGATCTGGTCGGTCAGACCAAGCGGAACCGCCGGCTCGGCTCGCGATGAGGTTGCGCCCGGCGGCTCCGCGGCCCTGGGAGGCTTGTCGTTGTCGTCTTTCACCAACCCTTCAAGGATTTTCGTCAGCGTGCCCATAGTGACGGGCTTGTCGTCGTCGCCCTCGGGCGCCGGGGTCGCTCTTGCTACCATCTATCTCTTCCCTTCACTTGGCCAGGAGCCTCTGCCTGGCGATCTGCTTCTCGGCCTGGTCTAGCGCCGCCCGCACGCTCGTCTCGTGCGCCAAGGCCAGCTCCTCCAGGCGCTCAGGGCCTAGCACGGCCTCGGCAACGGCCCGAAGGAGGCTGGCGTGCCACTGCTCTGCTATGCCGGCCACCTGGACGCCGCGCTTGTTTAGCTCTATAAGGCGCAATTGGTTGGAGATGGCTAACTCGGCCGAGGTCATACGTGCCAGCTCTCAGGCAGGGGCTCGTCACAGCCCAGCTCGTGCTTGCGCCTGATTATGAACGCACGGAGCCTGGCTCGCTCGTGCTCCGGCGCGCGGCCGTAGGCCTGGATGGCGTTGTGCAAGTCCTCGCAGTTGCGGATCGGATAGCTCGTGCCGTAGGCCGTCTCGCCCTTGGCTTCCAGGCGCTCGCGTTCGCTCTCGCTGATCTCTGCCATTCATCGCCTCCCCAGGCGTAAGAAGTTGGCCTTGGCCAGGAGGGCCTTCACCTGAGGCTCAAAACTGGACCAGATCGAGAGCAGGTGGTCCACCTTCTCTACCAGGGAGTCGAGCTTGGCCTCCAGCCTGGCAAGCCGTTCTTCGTCCACGGTGTTAGCATAGCGCTGTGGCATCAGTCCGAGAGGTAGACGGGCGCCGGCAGTTCTGGACGGGGCTGCTCACGGCAATCGTCGCCTTGACGAGCCCGGCGTTGATCGTCGGTGCAGTGGCCTCCGTGTGGCTCGCATGGCCCTATGCGATGACTGTGGGCGCGGTCACCTTTGCCTTGTGGTTCGCCACGGGTGCTTTCCTGGAGTGGGTCGATGGCCGACACTGAGGACGAGACGGGCCTGGACAAGGCTCAGAAGATCGTCCTCATCGTCGAGACACTGGTGGGCGTGGCCGTCACGCTGTGGTGGCTGTGGGACACGCAGAAAGATGACCCGCTCGGCGTCCCGGCCCAGGTCAGCCGGTGGTGGGACGCCCGCAAGCGGGACATGCTGAGGCGCCGCCGTGAGGCCCGGGAGCTGGCGGAGTGGGCCATCGACCTCGACCTGTTCCTGCTGCGAGAGATAGAAAGGTGGAAAGAGCATCATGCCTGAGACAGCCCCGCACATGCACGCTGGGCCGATGGTGATCCCTATCGGCGGCAAGACCGGCGAGCTGCCGGAGTTGGACGCGGAGGTTGGCGCCAGCCTCAAGCTCCACCTTGGACGCCAGACCTCCCTGCTTGAGCAGATTGCACGTCACCTGGCCGACTCGACCAATCGGCCCCGGTACCTCACGGTGCCCGGCAATGCCACCGCCGACTCCTCCGGCTGGGCCGCCATCCAACTCGGCCCGGCCTCGGCCTCTCAGCGCTGGGTGGTCCACAACATCGTCATCGGCGGCATCCTGTGGACCACTACGGCTGCGGGAAGCGCTGCGGTGATCGTGGCCGCCTCCCCACCCCAGGCCGACGAGGGACCGCCCACGGCGCTCGTGCGCTGGGCGACGAGCGTGCTGCCCCAGGGCGAGACGTTCACCCGTGGTGCCTTCGTGGTCCCGCCGAACCAGAGCGTATGGGTCGTCATCAGCGGGGGCACCTCCGGCCAGACCTACGCCGCCGCGTGCTCCTTCGTGGCCGAACGCGCGGACGCGTAGTATTAACAGCCATGAGTGACATCCTCACTTCCCTGGGGGCGCCGGTCAACACCTCGACGACGGACGCCCTGGCCGCCATCGCGCAGGATTCCGGCCTCGTGGGCCCCGACCTGGCCGCCGCCATTGGGGCGAGCCCCGCTACTGTGGCCCTCCTCCGCCAAGGGGCGAGCGCCGAGGCCATCATCCGGGCCTGGGGGTTCGAGCACCCTTTCACTCCTGCCGTTTCTGCCGAGCGTTCGAGCGCGTCTTCCGAGAGCCCGACCATTACGGACGTTACCCCTCCTCCCCCGCCGACCACGAGCGATGGAGTGCCTGAGGTGCCCGGGCCTGATGCGCCCTTTCGTTGCCCCGTCTGCGGGGCTGAGCTTCTCGGGAGGGGGTGAGAACATGAGCGACACTCCTACTCCCGTCCCGTCCCCTGCGACGCTGATTACTCAGGTGATCGAGTTCTTGGGTGGCGAGCTGGCCAAGAGCCCCACGGTGCTCAAACTGACTGGCCTCGGTGCGGTGGTCGCGGCGGCTATCCCTGGCGATATCACCTCTGGTGCCGTGCGGGCGGCTCTCATTGCCGTGGGCGGCTTCTTGACCGCGGTGGTGCATTATGCCGAGTCCAAGAAGGCCTGAGCCATGAGCTACCCGAAGAACGTAGACCTAGAGCTGCGGGCTCCGCTCCAGCTTCCTGCCGAGCCGGGGAAGCCGCTAACGACGCAGGGCGGCAACACGCTGGACGACGGGTCGGGGAATCTTACGCTAGCTAAAGCTACAGTGCTCACGCTTCTTAGCAACAATGCTCCGGCAAGCTTCTCTGCAGACCCTGGCGGTAATTTCTTCTATCTGCGGAGCAACGGTACTGATTCCGGACTGGTAGAAATCACGCCCGGGAGCACTACGTTTTGGACGAGCGCAGCTCAACCAGGCGCTACCATCGCAAATGGTCACGTCAATGCTGTACCGTCCACCCCGGCTCTCCCCGCCAACCCTCCAGTTTCGGGCACCGTTTACCAGAACACTACAGGTGGCCCAATCATTATCACCGTGCCGATAACCGCTACGGCAGTAGGCGGGAGCGGGCAATGGGCGCTAGGCAGCACCAGCACCCCTGGCGACTGGGGCGGCGCCGAGCAGATAGGGGTGTCCGGCGAGGTCCACAACATGACTTTATACGTACCCAATAACTGGTACTGGAGCCTGACCGCGACGAGCGCCACCATCGGTACCGCGTCGGTGCTGGGATTGTGAAGGAGACAGCATGATAACCCGTTCCCTTACCGTGACTTTCACCTGTGACCGCTGCGGGGCAGTAGCCACCGGCGAGTCCGACCTGCTACCGCAAGGCTGGGTGAACGCCACCGTGTCGACTCCGCTCGGCACCCGGACCTATCAGATCGGCCCGGAGTGCCTGGAGGGGCTCAACGGCCGCTCGCCCCTGCTTGGCTGGTGGAAGGACTGGACTGGGGGAGGAGGCAACCCGGACTGGCCCCCCTCACGGACAGCCGTTCCATGAGGCCGACCGATCAGCTCCTCGTCGCCATCGTCTCCGGCGAGGGCGCCGTCATCGTCGGGCTGGTGGGCTGGACGTGGCGGGCATTGGCCAGTCAGGTGAAGCAGACGGCCAAGGACTTGAATGACCTGACCCAGATCCTGGAAAAGCACCTCTCCTGGCACGAGGGCTTGGACGACAGGAACGCATGGAGAGGAGGAAAATGATCGTCGAGCAGTACGACGACTGCTCACCCGACAACCTCGCCTTTGTGGGAGCACAACCCCATGAGGTGCGCGTGGCGGGCTATCTGGACGGCCCCTGCGTGTGGCCTGCAAAGGGGTGGTCCATGTTCCCCGGCCGGCCAAAAGTCAGGCTCACCACTACGGCCAATGACTTGGCCGACTGCTACGACTGGGAAAAAGGTACCGCCCCTTTGAGCGCAGTCAAGGCTCAGGTGCTCTTCAGGTCCAAGGCATACTTGCCCTCGGCCGTGTACTGCGACCAGAGCCACTGGGAGAGCGCGTACGCCCGACTGGAGGGCCTGCCCATCGTGTGGTGGGTAGCGGCGTGGGGCGCTGCCGACTGGCCTGTGCTCAAAGTTGGGGGCAAGACGATCAGGGCCGCGGCGTGGCAGTACGCCAGCCTGCCCGACTACGACGTGAGCCATGTGGACGCCGTGGCATGGCCGGTGCTGGGGGAGCCGGCGCCCTAAGGTTCATGCCATGACCATGACTCCATCCGAGCCGGCGCAGAAGGAACCGCTGTCAGAACTCGAACAGGAGTGCCTTCACATCTGTCAGGCTGCCTTTATCGCTTACGTACTCGCTCCTGACGTGGCGGCCCGTCGGCGCGTGCTATCAGCCCGTAACGACATGCTGTCTCGCATCAAGGGCAAGCGCATCACGACCACCTAGTAACCTGGAGGACGCAGGGGCCGTCCCCTAGGGTACCCTTTCTCCCCTAGGCGCGGGTCCCCCGGCCCCTGCCACCAAAGGAGGTGATGCCCAGTCCCCCCCTATCCACCTACTCCTTATGTGTAGCTGCGCCCTCCGGGCCTAGGCGAGCTCGGGGGGCGCTGTCCGAAAGAAATCCGAGAAAGCTCTTGACACGTGGAAAGGGAGGCAGTACAGTGGGAGCATGCCCCCTGGGGAGGGGGCCTGAAAGAGAAAGGACATGCAGTGACTAAGCATCAGTTCCGTTGGATGTTCGTAGAGCACGGCCAGCGCCGTCTCGACCCGCACTGGCACCAGACGCCTGAGAGCGCCGGCAAATGCGCCCGGCGGGAACTTCGCTACACCGTGGACGGCACCGCACACCTGACGGTTGAGCTGTGCGACAATGCCGGCTTCATCACTACGTCCGAGTTGGACCGCTTCGCGGACACCGTGGGGGCCGAGCGATGACCGAGTACGAGCGCCTCAGCATCTCCCTAGCCCGCTGGCTGACGACCGCCGGCGAGATCGAGGAGATCATCGACGACATGGACAGGACCGCGCAGCGGGCCGACATCTCCGACGACGAGTACATGGCCGTGTGCTTGCTGCGGGACTGCGCCCGCATGGCCCTGGACGGTTGGAGCAAAGCCGATGAGGCCCTGCGCAAGCTGACCCTGGCGCAGGGGCGGAGCCGGCTATGACCTGGTGCGAGGCCTGTCGCCGCCGACCGGGCGTCCTCTGGCGAGCCGTGCGCTCCCCGGAGGGCTGGACCGTCACCCGCGTGCTCTGCCCGGAGTGTGCTGGCCTGCGCCCGAGGCCCAAGCCTCGCTGGCGCCGGGCTCTGGTGCACGAGCTGGGCTGGGCACTGTTCATCGTCCTGGGCGCCCTGGCCGCAGCTCCCGTCGTGCTCTACGCCTGGGCCGCGCTCCGGTGACTCGCTTCATCGCAGGTGGCCTCACCGGCTTCGCCTTAGCCGCGGCCATCGTCTTCGGTGGGTGGCATATAGGCCATGTCGGCTGCCGGAGCGTCGATGCCCAAGTTCAAGGCAATTACGTCACGCTAGCCATATGCGCATTGTGATTGCGCACCCAACAGAGAAAGGAACGCAATGCCAAAACCAACCACTAGGACAGAGTTCGTCGAGATCACACCCGAGAAGCTGTGGGATTACTACGACCTCACGATCAAATTGCCGGCCATCGCCGGGGGGGTGCCGAGCGACCCGAAGCTCATAGCAGCCTGGCAGGCCGCCCACTGGCCGGCCGGTGGCGTCCCCAACAAGACCCCGGAAGATGCCGTGGCCGAGACGGTGGAGCTCGTCGGCCCCGAGGCCCCTGGCTGGAACACGTTCGTGCGTGACAAGGAGGGACATTTCGCGGTGCCTGGCTACCACATCAAGGCCGCCTTGAAAGAAAGCGCCAATATCCTCAGGGAGCACCTGGAGCGCACGCAGCCGGGCACTACGCCGACGTACCTGCGGGCTCGCCTGTGTGAGAAGGTCTTCGTCCAAGAGCGCCTGGTGCCGTTCACGCCGCACAAGGTGGAGCCGGACGAGAGCCCGGAGAAGCCCATCCACGTCATGACCCGCATGGGACCGCGCGACGCCCTGAAGAAGACGGACGTGCTCCACGACGTGGAATTGCGTTGCACGCTGAAGGTGCTGGCCGACGGCACGTTCACGCTGCCATTGTTGAAAACGCTGCTCAACTTTGCCAGCGAGAACGGCCTGGGTGCCGACCGGTCGCAGGGCATGGGCGTGTTCGATTACACGCTGAGGCCGAAGCCATGAGCGAGGCCGGCGAGCTCGTGCTGTCCCGGGAGGAGCGCCTGGCTCTGGCCGAGCACTCCCCCGAGTGGCAGCAGATGGCGACTCTGTGGGCCACCGCCAAGGCTCTCGCCGACCCGGCCAACAACATCTGCCCGGATTCGGTGCGAGGTAAGCCTGGGGCCATCTTCCAGATGTTGTTGATGGGCCGCGATCTGGGTTTGACGCCCAGTCAGGCCCTTCTCCAGTTGTATGTGGTCCACAACCGCGTCGCAATGTATGCCCAGCTCATGCGGGCCATGATCTACCGCGCCGGGCACAAGCTGGAGTACAAGGAGCGCAATAGTGAGCGCTGTGTGCTCCGAGGCAAGCGCAAGGACGGCACCGAACTGGAGGTCGCCTGGGACCTCGAACGAGCGGGCCAGACGGATGCTGACGAGAAAGGCATGAAACTAACGGACAAGTCCAACTGGCGCAACCATCCGCGAGCCATGCTCGACGCCAGGGCTACTGCCGAGCTGGCAAGGGCACTCTTTCCTGACGTGCTCGTGTGGGCGTCGTACCTGCCCGACGAGCTGGGGGCCGAGGTTGCGGAGGTAGAGGACAATGGGTGAAGAGCTAGCACACCGGGCTAAGGACGCCATCGAGGAGTACTGGCACGCGCTAGCCGGGGCTACGAAGGCATACGACGAGGCGACGGCGCTCCCCCGCAAGGCCATGCAACAGGCCGTCGAATCGGCGCTGACATCGTTCGAAGAGGCAGAGAGCGATGCTCGCCTTGCACGAGAGCAGCGCTGCAACATAGCGGCCGCTCAGTTGCGCCGTGACCTTGAGCGCCTGATCTCAGGAGAGGAGGATGAGTGGGAATGACCGAGCCCCGCCGTCACATCACCAACCCGCTCTTCCCCTGGCCCCCCAAGGACGAGGACGAGGAGGAGGACCCCAAGTACTACTGTCCCCACGGCGTCGAGGTGCCGTGGCCAGGAGGGGCTTGCGACCTCTGCGCCGACGAGGACGCCTACGACCACCCGTGGCAGGATGCCGACTCCTGGGGGTTCATCAGCGATGACGAATGACTGGACAGTCGACGACCTCCTGGCGGCCCTCCCCGACGAGGACGACTACCCCATCGCCGGCGGCGCCACGCTCAGGGCGAGCTGGGCCGGGAGCTGCGAGCGTGTCGTGTCCTACCGCGTGCGGGGAGTCGAGCCGAGCGACATGCTCCCGCTGACGGTGCGCCTTGCGTTCGCCGTGGGCCGGGCTGTGCACGATGTCGTACAGGCTGGGCTCGGGGTGCTCTACCCCAAGGGCGAGGCCGAGAAGGAAGGCGTGCTGGAGAGCAACACGCGCACGTGGCGGCCGTTTCCTCTCGTCGGCTTCCACGCCGACTTCTGGCGCCCGGGTGGGGGTGGCACCGTCACGGAGATAAAGACGATGCAGACATTCGCCTTGTTCAAGGCACGCAAGGAAGGGGTGCAACCCTGGCACCTGGCGCAGGCAGGTATTGCCGCCCTCGGCCTCAGTGCTAGCGTCGTCGAGATCGTCTACGTGGACAAGGCCAAGGGCGACATGGACGTGTACCGCTTCCCCTGGGATGAGTTCGCCCCGGTCGCGCGCCACGCTGTGCACAGCATGATGCGGGCTGCCACCGCCGAGCTGGGCGAGCGCATCGACCCCGACCGCCAGCACTGGCGCTGCCGCAATTGCGAGTTCTACACCCGCTGCGGTCAGGACGGCTGAACAAAGGAGAACAAAATGGAAGATCAGCAGTTCGAGCTGGATGTCCAGATCACCATTCGCAAGGCCCACAATTACGCGGAATCCCTGAGCGCAAACTACCGCGGCACCATCGCCGCCCAGGATTTCATGGCTGCGATCAAGGTGCTGGCCGAGTACGAGGCCCTGACTCAGCGCCTCAAGGGCTCGCAGTAGCCGCTGCGGCGCTGATGGCTGATGGCCCATGACAAACCGACACTCCAAGCCGACCCGTTCCCCCCGATGTCCCACACCCCCCCCGTGCGGCCCTCTCGACGTACCTGTTCTTTCCCGGCACACGCCACCCCGACATGCCACACCTGTTCGTGCCCTCTCGACGTCCCCAGCCGCCCCGTGCCCTCTCGACTTTCCCCACCCAGCCGGACCATAACCACCCATGGCGTTCAGTTGGTCGCACCCAGGGCTCCCGCCGAGGCCATGGCAGGTCGCCATCCTCGACGGCCAGCCCTCGGTGTTCTACGCCGGCAGCCTCGATGTCCTCTCCGGGCCGCACGTCGTCATATGGCATCAGACGCTGGGCGACGCGCACGAGTACTTGGAGGGCGGCCAGGGCTTCTCTCTCGGGCAGACCTCGCCTGCCATCGCCCTCTTCCGGCGCCTGGAGACGCGGCCAGTGGCGAAGAAGCCATGGGCCGAGCTGAGCGAGCAGACCAAGCGTGGTTACCGAGGCCGGATGCGCTCCATAGGTGTACGATCTGAGGCCGAGATGGCCAGGTTCCACGCCAGCGCCGATCCGGCTACTCTCCACTGGCTGCGCCGCCACGGCGAGCGTCCAGCCGACCTCATCGTCGTTGGTGGCTATGCGCTCTACCCGGCCCGGGGCGAGGGAGTGTGGGTCACTGTGTGGGAGCAGAAATGACCCTCGACACTCTGCGACGCAAGGCCAAGGACGGGACGCCGGTCCTATGGCCCCGGATGCAGGCCTACGGGATCGTGCTCCGCGTTGCCAAGGATGGCATGTGGGCCGACATGTGGTGGTGGCACGGCCCGGTGCGCCTGCATGAGCCACCGGTGGGCTTCGCCAGCTGGCGCAAGCGGCAACCCCTCGCGTGCCTCGCCGAATGGGAGCACGGGTGACCCTCATCACCGACCTGGCGACCGAGGTCCATGCCTTCCGCGGCCGGCGAGTCGCGGTGGCCGACTGGGATCACTTCAAGCAGACGGAGGTGCCCCACCGCCGCGGGTTCCTCGGTTACCACGCGTTCACCACCCTTGGCCGCCATCCCTGGCGCTTCGCCGACGCGCGCGTGTCAACCACTGTGGGCGGCCTGGTGCTGCCCGCCATGTCCCAGCTGGAGCTGCGGGCGCCGTACGTGGACGCCTGCAATGGGGGCAAACGGAGGGCTCGTTGGTCCAGCCGGGACGAGGACGCGATGCACGCGGTGGACGGGGCCGCGATCCCGCACTACCGCCGCCCCGGCATGCCCACAGGACGCGTCGTGGGCATGGACATGGACCACAGCTACTGGCAGTTCGTCAAGGAGTTCAGCACCCAGGTGGAGTACCGCCCCAGTAGCGGGGCCTGGGGGGCTGTAGGGGCTGAGTGGCAGGACCTGCCCACGCTGCTGCCCCTGAAGACGATGCGCTCGGCCATTTGCACGGCCTCCTGGCGCAACAAGACCGCGGTGTGGACCTCGGAAGGCGAGGACCATGAGGTCAAGTCCCCCTACTACCAGCCCCAGGCCTTCCGGCTGCTCTCCGACTACCTCATGTCGTGGGCTCAGGAAGTCGTGGCGCTGTTCCAGCCCTGGGCGATCATCGTGGACTGCGTGGTGCTGGACGAGGACAAGGTGGAGGGCTTCTTGGAGTTCCAGGCCGACCGCTGGGGCGTCACGTCGCACCTGGAGCGGGAGTGGTCCCCCGGCGAGGAATGGCCCTGGCCTACCAGCCGGCGCCCCGGGCACAACCTGCGCCAGGTCCCGGACCTCGTGCGCCAGCGCCTGGCGTGGCTCGCCACCGGGCACGGCCCGCACGACGCCCCGCTCATCGCCACCAGGGACGATGCGGGCGAGCTGGAGCTGGCCGAGCCCGAGCCCGAGCCCGAGCCCGAGCCGGCACCCTGGCAGGTGGCGCAGGGCATCACCCGCTGGGGCCTCCTCCATGTCCGGGTGGTGAGCCCCCGCAAGCCCGGCCGCCACGTCTCAGTCCGGCGGCCGCACTGCGCCGGCGCTTCGCCTGGTAAGGGAGAAGTGGTGTGGACCGAGGGCGAGGAGCGAGCGCCTCCTCCGGCCGAGCTGCTGGCCGCCCTGCGGCGCTCCCTGGCCGGCCCACTGCGTGCCGGCCGATAGACAAACGCGACACCAACGAGAAAGGAAAGACAACCATGGGCCTTGATGCCAAGATGTCTGTTGTATACAGCGGGTACCTGTCGCCTAAGGCATTCGAGAAGCCTCCCCCGTAACGTTCGTCTTGTGCACGTTGCACCTATAAATCGCGAAGGCAAGTTGGGATATCAACTACTGTTTGAAGTTCGTCTGCACCGAGAGCCCGAGGGGGTACATTTTTGTAACTGTTCTGACTAACCAATCCACACCGTATCTTGTCGCAGTGACGTGACCTTGCCGCTCCTGGCCACTCCGACGTGCCACCCCACCCCGGACCACCTCGACGTGCCACCCCAGCCCCAGACCACCTCGACTTACCTTGCCGAACCGACCCTGACTACCCTTGCCGCCCCAGTTCGGCCTGGGCCACACCTGCTCTGACGTTCCCCCCCAGTCCCCACCAGTCCCCTCGACATGCCCTGCCGCACCGTGCCCTCTCGACGTACCGATGCGCCCCAGTCCCCCTCGACATACCTGACCATTCCTGCCTGACTAATCCAACCTGACCATTCCCACCTGACAATCCCCTCGAGGCCCTACCCGCTCTCCCCCCTCTCGACCTCCT
>DAHWQF010000079.1 GCA_027334785.1 Acidimicrobiaceae bacterium | reverse complement strand
CGGCCACGACTCTGAATGCGGCTATGTACCCTTCCTTCAGGAGGATGGCGGCCAGCGCCTCCTTCAGCTTGGAAGAAGGCATCCGGACGGTTTCGTGGCGAGCCACGTTGGCGTTGCGCAAGCGGGTCAGCATGTCCGCTATGGGGTCGGTCATTGCCATGGGCAGCCTCCTACCAACTGGCCTTCGTGACGCCCGGCACCTCGCCGGCGTGGACGAGCTCGCGCAGGCAGATGCGGCAGAGGCCGAACTTGCGGAACACCGAGTGCGGCCGCCCGCAGCGCCGGCAGCGGGAGTAAGCGCGCACCTTGTACTTGGGCTTGCGCTGAGCTTTTATCACGAGAGCTTTTTTTGCCATGGGCTAGGCCACACCCTCTCTGCGGAAAGGAAAACCGAAGGCGTCCAAAAGGGCACGGCCCCCCCGGTCGTCCCGGGCTGTCGTGACGATCGTGATGTCCATGCCCCGCGGAGCGTCTACCTTGTCGTACTCGATCTCTGGGAATATGAGCTGCTCGGTCAGGCCGAAGGTGTAATTGCCGCGGCCGTCGAAACCCTTCGGGGACATGCCTCGGAAGTCACGGACCCGGGGGATCGCGAGCGAGATCAACCTGTCGAAGAACTCCCACATGCGGTCGCCTCGTAGCGTCACCTTGGCCCCGATGGCATTGCCCTGGCGGAGCTTGAACGCCGCGATCGACTTCTTCGCCCTGGTCACGACCGGCTTCTGGCCGCTGATCAGCGTGAGGTCCCGGACCGCCCCCTCGAGGAGCGACGGTTGCGCCACCGCCCGGCCCACACCCATGTTGATGACGATCTTTTCCATCTTGGGCACGAGCATGGGGTTGGGCAGGCCGAGATCCCGTTCCAACCCGGCGCGCACCTCTGCCAAGTAACGCGTGCGGAGCCGGGGCGGCTCGCCAGGCCTTACGGGCCTGCCCGGCGCGGCCTTCACCGCAGCTGCGGGCCGCCCCGTGGCCCGCCGCGCCGCCGACGCCGGGGTGGGGGTGGCTGAACGGCGGGGGGCAGCCGACTTGGAGGCCCGTTTAGAGGCCTTGCCCGCCGGCGCCTTGCCGCCCTTGCCCGGTGAGCCCTTGCCGCCCGGCATCAGAGTGCCTCCCCACAACGGGCACATACGCGCCGCTTGGTCCCGTCCTCGCCGAAGCTGTAGCGCACACGAGTTGGCGCGTGCTCCTTCGGGCATACGAGCGCCACTTTGGACACGGGCACCGGCAGGTCCTTGTCGATGATGCCAGCGCGCTTGCGCACCTGGGTCGTGCGCTGATGGCGCTTCACCCGGTTGACGCCTTCGACTACCACCCGGCCCTCTTTGGGCAGGGCGCGCACTACCTCGCCCCGCCGGCCCTTGTGTTTGCCCGAGAGCACGATCACGTTGTCACCCCGGTGGATCTTCATGAGCTAGAGCACCTCCGGGGCGAGCGAGATAATCCGCATGAAACGCTTGTCGCGCAGTTCTCGGCCCACGGGGCCGAAGATGCGCGTGCCGCGCGGCTGCATCTGGTCGTTGATGAGCACGGCCGCATTTTCGTCGAAGCGTATGTAACTGCCGTCGGGCCGGCGCTTTTCTTTGCGCGTCCTCACGACCACGCACTTCACAACGTCACCTTTCTTCACGTTGGCTCCTGGCATGGCGTCCTTCACCGTGGCTACGAACACATCGCCGATGGACGCGTAGCGCCTCCGTGAGCCACCGAGCACCTTGATGCACAGCACCTCACGCGCGCCGGAGTTGTCGGCGATGCGCAGCCTGGACTCTTGCTGGATCAAGCTACCCTCCTACCGCGCCCGCTCGAGGACCTTTTCGACCCGCCAACGCTTCAACTTGGACAGCGGACGCGTCTCGGCCACCCGGACGCGGTCGCCGACCCTCACGTCGTTTTGGGGGTCGTCGGCGTAGAGGCGCTTGGTCCGCTGGACCGTCTTCACGTAGCGAGCGTGGCGGACGCGTTCGGTGACGACCACGACCGCGGTCTTGTCCATAGCTGTGGAGGCGACTATGCCCTCACGGACCTTGCGGCGCCCGCGGGCTTGGGCGCTCTCCTGGTGCCCATCTTCTGGCATCACGCCCTCACCTTCCTGCCACGACGACCGGCCCGAGCGCTCATCGCCGCCTGCTGGCCGCCACTTCCGCGCTCTCGCTGGAGGGTGAGAGCCCGCGCCACGTCGCGGCGCACCTGGCCGAGGCGGGCCGAGTTGTCCTGCTTGCCCAAGGCGAGCTGGAAGCGCAGGTGGAACAGCTCCTCCCTGGTCTCGGCCAGGTGCCTCACCAACTCGTCGTCGTTCATTTCCCTCAGTTCTGCGGGCTTGGACATCTACACCTCGACGTGCTCTTGCTGGACGCGGGTAACAAAACGCGCCTTTATGGGCAGCTTCTGTATCGCTCTTTCCATCGCCGAGCGGGCCAGTTGCTCGGGCACGCCGGCCAGTTCGAACATCATGCGCCCCGGCCGCACCACGGCCACCCAGTACTCCGGGTTACCCTTGCCCGAACCCATGCGGGTCTCCGCCGGCTTGGCCGTCACCGGCTTGTCGGGGAAAACGCGGATCCAGACCTTGCCGCCGCGACGGACGTGGCGGGTCATGGCGATACGGGCTGCCTCGATCTGGCGAGCGGTTATCCACCCGGGCTCCAGGGCCTGGATGCCGTACTCGCCGAAGGTGACCTCGGTGCCCCCTTTGGCCAGGCCGTTGAGGCGGCCCCTTTGCTGCTTGCGGTGCTTTACCTTGCGCGGCATCAACATGGCGCTAATCCCTCGGGAAATGGGGTGTCTCGTGGTGCTCCCCACGGGTGCGCCGTTCGATCTCTTCCTCTTCCTGCAAAAGCCGCTCCAGCTCGGGGTCGACGGGGACTATCTCCCCTTCGGCCACCGCCGGTGGGGCTTCTTCCGGCGCCGGGGCAGGTGGGGGGGTGAGGGTGCCGGGCGCGCCCATCTCTGGCCGGCGCCGGCCACCGCCGGCGCTCACGACCCTGCGGGTGCCGGCCAGGCCCGAGGCCTCCCCCACGGCCATGGCGGCCTCGCGGTGGATCTTGTCCTCGGCCGACGTGCGGTAGGGAAGTATGTCGCCTTTATATATCCACACCTTGACCCCGATACGGCCGTAGGTGGTCCTCGCCTCCCTAAACCCGTAGTCGATGTCCGCCCTGAGCGTGTGCAGCGGGACCCGGCCCTCACGGTAGGACTCACGCCGGGACATCTCGGCACCGCCCAAGCGGCCGGAGCACTGCACCCTGACGCCAAGGGCCCCCGCCTTTTGCACGGTCTGGACGGTTCGTTTCATAGCGCGGCGGAAGCTCACTCGGCCCGCCAGTTGGTCGGCGATGCCCTGGGCCATCAGGGCGGCGTCGAGCTCGGGCTGCTTGATCTCCTGGATGTTGAGCTGCACCTTGGGGTTTTTGGTTATCTCGGCCAGCTTGGTCCGCAGCCGGTCCGCCTCGGCACCGCGCCGGCCGATCACGATGCCGGGGCGAGCGGTGTGGACGTCGATGCGCAACCTGTCGCGGGTCCTTTCGATCTCCACCCGGCTCACCGCCGCGCGCTCCAGTTCCTTGTCCAGGTACTCCCGGATGCGCAGGTCCTCGATCAGGTAGTCCTGGTACTCGCGCTCGGTGAACCACCGCGACTTCCAGTCCGTAGTGGTGCCCAAGCGGAACCCATAGGGGTTGACCTTCTGGCCCATCAGCTGTCCTTTTCCTCTTCCTCTCGAGCGTCCTCGGCCGTGTGCCCGGCGGCACCGCCGGCGTGCGGCGGGTCCGTGCGAGCGGGCCGCGGCCGCCGGCCCCACTCCGCCAGCCTGCGCCTCTTCGGGCAGGGCCTCTTCGGGCAGAGCCTCTTCGGGCAGGGCCTCTTCGGGCAGGGCCGTCTTGGGCAGAGCCTCTTGGGGTAGCGCCTCTTCGGGTAGCGCCTCTTCGGGTAGAGCCTCTTGGGGTAGCGCCTCTTCGGGTAGCGCCTCCTGTTCAGGCGCCGTTTCCCGGCCTGACGGTGCCTCTTGTCCCGTCTCGGCTACTTCTTCTGCGCCCTCTCCCTCCGGCGCCGGGTAAGCCTCGGGGTGGCGACGCTCGCGCCGGCTGGCACCCTCAGCCTGTGCCCTCGCCCGGCGGGTGGCCTCGACGCGACGTGCCCGCATGGCGAGGTTTTCTGCCCGGCGGCGCGCCTGGAGCCTCGCCAGCTCGTTCTCCGGCAACCGGCTCACGATGACGGTGACATGGCAGGACCGCTTGCGGATACGAGTCGCCCGTCCCCTCGCTCGGGGACGCCAACGCTTGGCGGTCGGCCCCTCGTCTACGTAACAGGCTGAGACGTAGAGCTCGTCGGGGTCCATGTGGTCGTTGTTGACGGCGTTGGAAGCCGCTGAGTGGACGAGCTTGGCCACCATGACGGCCGCGCCTCGGCCCACGGTGCGCAAGGCGTCTTCGGCCTCGGCCACGGGCTTCCCCCGGACCAAGTCGACGACCTGGCGCACCTTGTAGGCGCTCGTCCCCGCGTAGCGCAACACGGCGCGGGTGCCGGGGCGCTCGTTGGTCTTCGGCCCTGGCATCAGCGTCTCGCCTGCCGTTCCTGACCGGCGTGGTAGCGGAAGGTACGCGTCGGGGCGAACTCCCCGAGCTTGTGGCCCACCATGGACTCGGTCACGTACACGGGCACGTGCTTGCGCCCATCGTGTACGGCGATGGTGTGCCCGACCATGTCGGGGATGATCGTGGACCGCCTGGACCAGGTCCTTATGACCCGCTTCTCGTTGCGGCTGTTCAGGTCGTCCACCTTCCGAAGGAGGTGGCCGTCTACAAAGGGGCCTTTTTTCAGGCTGCGCGCCACCGCTTACCTCCTGGCTCCGCGACCCCGCCGGCGACGGATGATGAGGCGGTCGCTTGGGCGGTGTGAGTGACGGGTCCGGCCCTCCGGCTTGCCCCAGGGCGAAACAGGGTGGCGGCCGCCCGAAGACTTGCCCTCCCCGCCACCCAGAGGGTGGTCGACGGGGTTCATGGCCACGCCGCGTGTCTGGGGCCTGACGCCCTTCCAGCGGTTGCGGCCGGCCTTGCCGATCTTCACGAGTTCTGCCTCGGCATTGCCGACTTCACCGACCGTCGCCCGGCAGTCGATCGATACCCGTCGCATCTCGGTAGAGGGGAGGCGCAAGGTGGCGAAGTCACCCTCCTTGGCGACCAGTTGGACGCTCGAGCCGGCGCTGCGGGCGAGCCTGCCTCCCCCTCCAGGCTTGAGCTCCACGTTGTGGACCACAGAACCCACGGGAATGTAGCGCATGGGCAGGGAGTTGCCAGGCCGGATCTCGGCACCCTGGCCGCTCCGGAGCACGTCGCCCACCGCCACGCGGGCGGGGGCCAGGATGTAGCGCTTCTCGCCGTCGTGGTAGTGGAGCAGCGCTATGCGCGCGTTACGGTTGGGGTCGTACTCGATCGTGGCCACTGTCGCCGGGACTCCGTCCTTGTTGCGCTTGAAGTCGATGACCCGGTACTGGCGCTTGTGGCCGCCCCCGCGGTGGCGGGCGGTCTTCCGGCCGTAGTTGTTGCGGCCCCCTGTCGCCGGCTTCGCTACGACGAGGGACCGTTGGGGGCGCTCGGCGGTGATCTCGGTAAATGCCGAAACCGTCTGGAAGCGGCGCCCGGCGCTGGTCGGGTTGCGGGAACGGAGCATGCTCTGGCCTCTACTTGGTCTCGAAAACCGGGATCGTCTGCCCGGACGCCAGGGTCACGAAAGCGCGCTTGGTGTCGGGCCTCTTGCCCCACGTGGCCCGCTGGCGGTTGCGCTTGCGCTTGCCGGGGCGGTTGAGCGTGTTGACCTTGACGACCCTCACGTTGAACACCTTCTCAACCGAGCGCCGCACCTCGATCTTGTTCGCGGCTGCCGGTACGACGAAGGTGTAGACCCCCTTTTCGGAGAGGGCGTAGGACTTCTCGGACACCACTGGCTTGACGACAACATCACGAGGGTCTTCCATCAGGCCTCCTCGCTAACCTCACCGTCACCGTCACCGTCACTGTCACTGGCGCCGGCGCCGGCGCTGGTCTGTCGTGCCTCGGCGGCCGCGCCGCCAGCCTCTCCTGCCTCGCCAGCCTCTCCGGCCTCGGCGGGCGCCTCGCCGGACTTGCCGCTCTCGCCGGCCACGACGTTTTCGCCAGCCCCTATACCCTCGCCCGCTTCGGTCACAACCTGGGCCTCAGCCCTGGGCGCTGCCAGTGCAGGGGCAGGGGCCGGCTCCTCCGCCGGCGCTTCTGTCCATGTGCTGTCGCCGGGCAAGGTCTCCCGGGTGAACACGAGCCAGTCGGCGCACAGCACGTCATAAGCGGCTAGTTCGCCAGTGAGGACGACGTCCACCCAGGGGATGTTGCGGAAAGACTTGTAGGCCTTCTCGTCTTGGCGCGAGAGGACGACCATGGCCCGGCCCGTGACCCCAAGCGCTTGTAGGGCCGCCTGGGCTTGCTTGGTGCTCGGTGTCTCGAAGGACCACTCGTCCACTACGGCGAGGTGCCCCGACGCCACCCGATCGGACAGGGCGCCACAGAGAGCTTGGCGGACCATCTTTTTAGGTGTGTGCTGCCGGTAGCTGCGTGGCTTGGGCCCGAGCGCGATCCCTCCGCCTTTGTAATGCGGCGCGCGGAGGCTTCCCTGGCGGGCCCGTCCCGTGCCCTTTTGCCGGTAGGGCTTGGCACCTCCGCCGGCCACCTCGGCCCTCGTCTTCGTGTTGTGGGTACCGGAGCGAGCAGCAGCCAGCTGCGCGGTGACCACCTGATGCATGAGAGCGCCCTTGGCCTCGACCGAAAACCATGCCGGGTCGAGCTCGGTGCTCCCCCTCACCGCTCCGCTCTGGGACCTCACGTCCAAACGCACCGTCACTTCGTCCCGCCCTTCACGGCTTCACGCACCAGCACGAGGCTCCCCCGAGGACCGGGCACGGAGCCCTTCACCAGCAAGAGGTTGCGCTCGGCGTCAGCCGAGACCACTTCGAGGCCGAGGGTCGTGACCCGCTCATTGCCCAGGCGACCGGCCATGCGGCTCCCCTTGAAGACCCGAGCCGGTGTGGCGCAGGCCCCGATCGAACCCGGCGCGCGGTGGTGCTTGTGGTTCCCGTGGCTCGCGCCTTGGCCCCTGAAGTTGTGCCGCTCCATACCGCCGGCGAACCCCCGGCCCTTGCTCGAAGCAGTCACGTCCACCTTGTCGCCAGCGGAGTAAATGTCGACACCGATCTCCTGGCCGACGCTGTACTCACCGGCGTCGGCGACCCGGAGCTCGACCAGGCGCCGGCCCGGCTCGACATTGGCCTTCGCGTAATGGCCCGTGAGCGGCTTGTTGAGGCGGCTGGCCTGGCGGGCGCCGTAGGTCACCTGGAGGGCCGAGTAGCCGTCCGGCTCGGGTGCCTTGACCTGGACGACCCTCACGGGGGCGACCCGGAGCACGGTGACCGCGACGAGACGCTGCTTGGCATCCCAAACCTGGGTCATGCCGAGCTTCTCGCCGACGATCGCTTTCTTCGGGGCCTTGGCGGGCATCTGTCCTCGTTCAAAAGGGTCCTGACGCGGCACGCTCCGCTCGGGACCGACCCGGGCGGAGCTCGCTTAACTCGTGTGCCGTGGCGTCCCTGCTCCAACCGCTGCTGGTTGCAGGCGACCACGGACGTCGGTTAGACGGCTTGGACAGTATAGCCAGAGCTGCCGCAAGTGCAAACCAGCCCTCGCTCCTGGCCCAGCGCGCTCAGGCGCTCTGGGAGTCAGACGGCCCCTGGGGCCATGGGTCACCCCCTGCCATAGACGTAGCGGTCAAACCAAGGCCCCACGTCCCGCCCACACCAGCGCGCCATATGGTTGGCCAGGTCCTCCGAGCTCGCAGCCCGGCCCCGGTAGGTGCCGTACCACTCCGCCAACGCCGAACGCAGTTGCGGCGCGCCGCCGGCCATGTACGCCAAACCAGCCAATAGCCTGCCTCCTCCCAGGTAAGCCTCCCGGGGAGTGTGGCGGCTCCAGGGGTGCGGGGGGCAAAGCAGGGTGGGCGGCTCGTCGAGCCCGAGCTCCTCGGCTCCGTACCTCCCCACGGCCCGTCGGCTCGCCGTGGCCCAAGTCGCCATCGCCTCGTCGATCCAACCGTCCGAAGCCCGGGCTGGCTTCACTCCCCGGCCGAACCAGCTGTGGAAGACCTCGTGCTCGAGGGCATGGGGCGAGGCCGTGGTAGCCCCGTCGTACTCCATGCCCCGGTCGGCACCCCAGATCACAGCCACGAACCGGTTGCCGTGGGCCCAACGCCCGTAGCGCGCGGCGAAATACGAGAGCCAAGCGGTGACATCAGCGGCGGCCGCGTCCGTGGCGGTGGGGCCCATGGCGGCGGAGTCGGCCGCCTCTCCGGCTCCCGCCAGGAAGGCCACCGTCACCGACAGGGGTAGCCCCGCCACCGATGTGTCGCGGCGGCGGAGGACAACTTCCTCTGCAGGGGCGAGCACGAGCATGGGCGACAGAGCGGTGTAGCTGGGCGGGTAGCGGACCGACCACCGGCGGCCCGCTGCCGTTTCGTCAATTTCGCCGTTGGCCAGCAGGACGTGGCGCCGTCCAGCCCCGACGACCTCGACAGACAGCTCGATGGCGAGCCGGTCGTGGCACAGGTTGGCAGGTAGCCACATCTCGAGGTAACGGCCAGGCTCGAGGTCTGACATCCAAAGGTCCCAGCGCACACCCTCGTCGAGCCACTCAAGGGCCTGGGCACCCGTCGCCTGGGGTGTGCCGAGCCGGTAGCGGAGCTCCAAGCGGTGCCTACTGGCGGGGTCGCAAGCTACCTCCACGCACCGCATGCGCGCCTCGTAGCCGGCGCCCATGTCACAGTACGCGAGGGCCGCGGCCGGCACCTCTCTCCCGTCGAACGAGGCGTGGTCTATGTCCTGGCGCAGGTCGAAGGCGGGCCACCCTGCGTACTGCTCCAGCGTGAGGTCCACCACGGCCGACACCTCGGCCAGCTGGGCTGCCACGTCGAAGCGCACGGTGGCCGCGAGCCGCGCCATGTCTACGGGCACGACGGGCTGGCCGCCCACAAGCACGGGTGGGGGGAGCAGGAGGGGGCTACTGTGCGGCACGAACACCCAACGGTAGCCTCGGCACTGAAGCAGTTGAGCAGGCGAGCCGACTATTAGTAGGTGGGAACTCGCCACCAGACGGCGAGAGGTAGCGCTATGGCAAAAAGGGCGCAGCATGGTCACACCAGGGCGGGCCGCCGAGGGGTCGCCGAGCGTGCCGACCTGGCCCTGCTCGACGCCGAGCTCGACCTCACCGTCGTCGTCCCCTACTACAACCCAGGCAAGCTGCTCGTACCCACCATCGAGCGTCTCCTCTCCGTGCTCGATGGCTCGGGGACGAGCTACGAGGTGATCGCCGTGTCCGACGGCTCCACCGACGGCAGCGACCAGGAGCTCGAGGAGCTCGCCGGCACCAGGACAGAGCTGTCCAACGTCGTGCTCGCCAACAACCAGGGAAAGGGTGCTGCGCTCCGGGTCGGCCTGGCCAGAGGTAGGGGCCGCTACCTCGGCTTCATCGACGCCGACGGCGACTTGGACCCGGTCCTCTTGGAGTCGTTCCAGGCCATGGTGCGCCTCTACAGCCCCGACATCATCTTGGGCAGCAAGCGCCACCCCCTTTCCGAGGTGGAGTACCCACCCCTAAGGCGCCTCTACTCTTGGGGCTACCAGCAGCTGGTCCGCCTCGGGTTCCGCCTAGACATCCGGGACACCCAGACCGGCATCAAGCTCGTCCGCCGCGACGTCCTGGCCGCGGTGCTGCCCCGCATGGTCGAGAAACGTTTCGCGTTCGACCTCGAGCTTTTCGTGATCGCCAGGCGCCTCGGCTACACGCGCTTCTTGGAGGCGCCCATCCGGCTCCGCCACCAGTTCACGAGCACCGTCTCGTGGCACGCCGTGTACCGGACACTGCTCGACACGGCCGCCATCTGGTACAGGCTGCGCCTCTTGCACTTCTACGACCGCGACCAGGCGCCGGCCACACCCAGTGGCGAGAGGCTCCGCATCGACGCGGTCGTCGTCCGGGAGACCACAGAGCCGGGCTCAGGCGACGCCAGAGGTCGTCGAGCCGCTGGCTGAGCGGTCGAGGCCCAGTCTGGTTGGTCGAGGCCGAGCACGCCAAGCGACCTTGGACGATTGCGCCCACTTCGACGCTGCGGCTGGGAGGCTCAGTCTGGTTGGTCGAGGCCGAGCACGCGAAGCGACAGCTCCCGGTGCCCCCCCGGGAAGGTGAAGACCAAGCGTGTGGCACCGTCGGGACTCGTGCTGCACGCGGTCGCTTTCACCGAACCGCGCCGCATCGCCAGGGCCAGGGCCCCAACGTCACCGGGTACAGCGCTCTTTACGATCACGGCCGTCCCGTCGGCGAAGCGCAGCCGAGCCGCCCG
>DAHWQF010000799.1 GCA_027334785.1 Acidimicrobiaceae bacterium | reverse complement strand
AGCGGCGTGAACGGGCAGTCGCCCTCGGGGTCGCTGCAATAGAGGACCGTCCTCCGACGGGCCTGGTCTGCTCGGAGGCTGTCGGCGCGGAGCCTGGCACCGCACCAGGGACAGGCGATCAGCTGGAGCGGGCCACCGGCGGCCTGGTCCGAGCCCTGCATCTCCTGCACCTGGCGATGGGCCTCGTCAAAGCTGTTGGGGGCGACCTTCGAGCCCACCCACAGCCCGACCCGGAACGGGACCGAGCCCCAACGGGTGTCGCCGCTCGCCAGCCGTTCTCGTCGCAGCCACTCGCAGGCGCACATGAGCGACGCCGCTCGCTGGAACTGCTGGGTGGTGAGCAACCGGAGCGTGTAGCGCATGAGGACAGCGACGCCGTCGCTCCCGTCCCGTGCACCTGTGCCTTGGCCCACCACCCCCTGCAGGCGCCTGATCGCGAAGGTGTAGGCGGCAAGGCCGAGGTAGCTCTCCGTCTTGCCGCCGCCGGTCGGGAAGAAGAGCAGCTCCACTTCGCCGTCATCGGCCCCCCGGTGGGCGTCGGGGTGGGACGGGTTGGTGAGCCCGGGCAGGCAGAGCAAGACGAACGCCAGCTGGAACGGCCGCCAGCTCCGTTTGGGCGGCACGTCTAGCTCCGCCAGCAGCGCGTCGAAGCTCCTCGAGGGGTCGGCGAGGCGCGCACGGGACAGCTCGCTCCGCACCCGCTGGAGCGCCATCGCCTGGTTGGCGAACCTGAAGGCCTCGCGGGCGACAGCGTCGTCGCGTAGCAGGTCGACCGCTCGGTCCAAACGGTCGGCCAGGGCCCTGGCCTTGGCCAGCAATTGGCTAGGAGCTGGCTGGTAGTGCTCGGCCTCGAGGTCAGATGCGATCCTGCCCTCGCAGTCGTCGAGCCACCGCCGGTAACCGGCGACGAGCGGCCGGAGCCCTCGCACGAGGTCGTCGCGCGCCAGTTCAGGGCTGCCGAGGCGGGCCATGTCGAGCACGACCCCAGGCATCGCAGCCTCTGTCGCCGGCACGGCGAGCGGCACGTCGGCAGCCGGGAAGCAGCTCGTCTGGAGCCGCCATGCCCGTACCTCGCCGGGGCGCACGTCTGCCTCCACGGCGCACTGGTGCCCGTGGGCGTAGCGGC
>DAHWQF010000798.1 GCA_027334785.1 Acidimicrobiaceae bacterium | reverse complement strand
GTGTTCTTCGGCATAACCCAGCACGCCGGCTTGCGTGAGGACGTGCTCGACCACCGCCTCAACACCCGCACGGTGTACATGAACCCGGTTTTTCGCTTCCTGTACCTCAACATGAACTACCACCTGGAGCACCACTTGTTCCCGTCGGTCCCGTACTACAACCTGCCTCAGCTGCACGAGGAGATAAAGGCGTACTTGCCTCCGCCCAAACTTTCGGTCATGGCTGCCTATCGCGAGATCATCCACGCCTTGCGCCAGCAGCGGCGGGACCCGACCTGGGAACTACCCCTCCCTGAACTACCTGGGGGCCTTTTCCTGCCCCCGTCGCGAGTTGAGCCAGCAGCCGGGCCCGCGGGGACGGTCGGGAGCACAGAGGGCGGCCAACTAGCGCCCACACCGGGCGGCGGCGCTGATGAAGTGGCCGACCTCGGCCCGGTCGAGGGCGTGGGGATTGGCGGGGTGCGGCGTGTCGAGGTGGACGGGCACATTTACGCTCTTTACCGGCTAGAAGAGGACAAGTTCGCTCTCACCGACGGGTTGTGCAGCCATGCGCAGGCTGAACTGAGCGAGGGGCACCTCGACGGGTGCGTGATCGAATGCCCGAAGGACAACGGGCGCTTTGACGTCCGCACCGGTGAGGCCGTCCGGCGCCCCGCGACCCGCGCCCTCCGGACCTATCCGGTCGAAGTCGCGGGGGGTCGGGTGGTCGCCTGGCTCGTCCCGACTACGGTGGTACAGGGCGGCGCCTTGTGAAGGACCGTGCGGCGCGTAGCCACGGCATTGGCTGCAGCCTTCCCGCCCGCATGAGTATGCCGAAGGGCCAAGAGAGCCAGGACTGGGAGCCCGGTTACTAAAAACGCCTCTTGGGGCCCCGGAGGCGGTCCCATTGTGCCTTCGATGGGTTGTTTTGTGTAGCGACGTCGAACAGCGTCGCAGGGCCACCACCGGCGCTGCCTGCTTGCTCCGTTGCGGTACGCGAAGATGTGCCTTATGTACGAGCCCCCCAGTGTGGCGCGGTGCCGGGACGACGCATTGAAGGCCGACCAGGAAGACCCGTTGGCCCACTACCGAGAGAGCTTCGTCATCGCCGAGGAAGGCCCGATCTACCTCAACGGCAACTCGCTCG
>DAHWQF010000797.1 GCA_027334785.1 Acidimicrobiaceae bacterium | reverse complement strand
AGCGACGTGATGTGGAGGGCCTGGGCCGACGTGGCCACCAACCACGGTGCCCCCGGTACAGACGGAATGAGCATCGAGTCCGTCAAAGAAGGGGGCGTCGAGTCGGTGCGTGCCTTCCTCGACGACCTTGCCGCACAGCTCCGGGCGGGGACCTACCGCCCAAAGCCCCTGCGGCGGGTCTACATCCCCAAGCCGGGCAAACCGGGCCAGTCCCGCCCGCTCGGTATCCCCACGGTCCGGGCATAAGGCCCGACCGTCCAAGTCCAGCCCACTTTCGGGATCCGTCGTCGTAACCCACCCGTTCCACCCGCTGGCTGGCCAGAGCCTGCTCGTCATCTTCGAAAAGCGCCGGCAAGGCGCCGAGCGGGTCCTCGTCTGCGAGGGAGGCCCGGCCGGTCGGGTGACCCTCCCGGTCTCTTGGACCGACCGGGCACCAGCCCCACTTCCTCACCGCCTGGCCGCCGAAGGCTTGGTGGAGCTGGCAGAGCTTGTGGCCGCCATCCAAGATCCACCACTCGTAGGAGAGGATGTGCCATGATCTTGTATGGCAATGACAGACAAGAGCACCGACCCTGGTCAGCTCACCACACGGCAGTTACGGGCACGTCGCCGGCGCCTGGCGCGCAACCTGCCAGACGTCGAGGGCTTGGTCTCTGGTGCGGTGGTGGAGCAGGGCAGGCGTTGCGGGAAGGAGGGGTGCCGTTGCAATTCGGGCGAGCTGCACGGGCCTTATACATATGTGGTCCTACCGAGGGCCGGCGGGCGTACCCGGACGGTCTACGTCCCGGCTGCTGCGGCCGAGGCCGTGCGGGCCGGGGCAGCTGCCTCGGCCCGGCTGAGGGCGGTAGTGGAGGAGATATCGGCCATAAACATCGAGCTCCTGTCGAGGGGCGAGCTCGCCTGAATGGCCCTCGTCCCACTTGCCCTAAGCTCGGCTCAGGTCGTGCACCTCGGCCGCCACGGAGGCCCCGGCTCCTTGCAGGCGCCCACAGTTCAACTTGCTGTCTTCCCTCCCACCGGGTTGACAGCAGCCGCAACGGCAGCCCGCCGTCGCCGGCCGGCACGCCCGGCGCTAGCGCCACCCGGCCAAGCGCTACGACCCTGCCCACCCTCGCCGCCCGCCGTGCTCCAGTG
>DAHWQF010000796.1 GCA_027334785.1 Acidimicrobiaceae bacterium | reverse complement strand
AAGGCTGAGGCGGCCAAGGCGGCGAGCGCGGCCGTGGCGGCCAGGGGGCTGCGGTGGTGCAGGACCCCCGCGGCCACGCCCGGGGCACTGCCGGGCGTGCCTTCGTAGGCCTCCGAAGGCGCCTCGTAACCTCCAGATGTCCCTGTGCAGCACACGGGCCCTCCCAGCCGGGGCCGCGCCACCCGCACGCGCCCAGGCGAGCAGGCTAGTGCCGGTATTCCTTCGGTGGTTGGGCCAAGATGGTTGGTGTGATGAGCGACTCGTCGGACAACAAAACAGGTAACGAGCCGAGGTTGCTGGTCGTTAAGGCCGTCCCGGCCCAAGAGGAGCAGGCGCGCGAACGAGCGGGGGGGCAGTCCCAAGAGACTGGTGAGAGCGTCGAGCGGCCGGCCAAGGTGATGCGGATCGGTTCGATGATCCGCCAGCTCCTCGAAGAGGCCCGACAGGCTCCCTTGGACGAAGCCGGAAGGGCCCGCCTGGCCGAGATCTACGACACGTCCCGGCATGAGCTCCAAGACGGCCTCTCACCCGAACTGGTGGAGGAGCTCAGCCGCATCGCCCCGCCGTTCAACCCGGGGTCAGTGCCGAGCGAATCGGAGTTGCGGGTCGCCCAAGCCCAGCTGGTCGGGTGGTTGGAGGGCCTCTTCGCCGGCATCCAGGCGACCATGTACGCCCAGCAGATGGCCCAGCGGGCCGCCCTCGAGGACGCCCGCCGGCGGGCACTGCCCTCGGGCCGTGACGAGAGGGACGAGCGCCCGATGCCGGGCACGTACCTCTGAGGCGCGCCAGGCGGGGCGTGCTAGGTTCGAGGGTGAACCACAAGGTTGTAATCCTTGCTCGCCGTCCCCAGGGGAGGTAGACCGAAAAATGAGTTCCTCCTTCGTTCACCTGCATCTCCACACGGAGTTCTCGATGCTCGACGGGGCGGCCAGGGTGGACGAGGTGGTGAGGCGAGCCGCGGAGGACGGCCAGAGCGCGATCGCGATCACGGACCACGGCAACATGTACGGGGTCCTCGACTTCTATAAGGCGGCTCGGGCGGCGGGCATCAAGCCTGTTATCGGGATAGAGGCCTACATGGCCGGCGAGAGCCGAGCCGAGAGGCCGGTCAGGCGAGGGCGCTTGGACGACACCGGCGGCGAGGGAGAGGG
>DAHWQF010000795.1 GCA_027334785.1 Acidimicrobiaceae bacterium | reverse complement strand
TGTGATTATGCCGAACTGCTAGCCGGTGACGACGGCGGTGACCAGCAACGACGCCTCCTGGTCACCGCCGCTTCGGCATAACCGTCGGCTCGGCATAACCACAACTTGTAGAGGTTGTCCCTCTCTTCGCTGGCGAACACGGCGATGCTCACGGCGTCCACACCTGGTGCGCCCTTATTGTCCCGGACC
The DNA here is from genome assembly GCA_027334785.1 of Acidimicrobiaceae bacterium. Lineage (GTDB taxonomy): Bacteria > Actinomycetota > Acidimicrobiia > Acidimicrobiales > Palsa-688 > JAJZYO01. Next base: position 979 of record DAHWQF010000795.1, on the reverse strand, counting down.
CTCTCCCACGCCTCGTACACGAGGCGCTTGGGGATGTCAAACGACTTCACCTTCGGCTTGGGCCTCTCCCTCGGCTCCTCCCCCTGGGGGTTGACCTCAGGCTGGCCCTGGTCTGCCCCGCCCCTTGGCTCCAGCCCCATTACAGGGCCTTCATCGCTACTACGGGCGGGTCCGCCGCTGTGCCTCGCGGTACTCTGCCACCCCCGGTTTCTGCTGAGCGCGGGTCTCCCTCTCGTGACCGGGGGGCAACCTTCACCCATTTATGCCGGCCATCGGTACCGAGACGACAGGTTCCCTTGTTCCATGCCAGCGCCTGCGACGAGCTCACGCCACCTTTACACCGGGCACCACCAAGGCCACACGCAGGCCGCTCCTTGGCTGAGGGCTCCCCGAGCCGAGGTGCCTTTGTCCTAGGGCTGACTCCCTGCCCCAGTTTCGATGCCATCACGAATCCTTTCGATGCGTCAGCAGTGGTTTAACCACGTTCGTCTTCTCGTCGCACACCTGACCCGCTGGTAGCGGGCCGTTTCCGCAGTCGCTTCCCACCCCGGCTCTTGACCGGCATGACACTGCGGCGGTTTGGGCTCTCCGCCTGCACGGCGAGCCCGGAGGGCCACCCTCCATCACTGGCACGGCACGGTCCGTGGAGCTATAACCGAATGTTGTGGATCCTCGACCTGAGGGAGGCCGCGACGTACCCTCCAAGTTGAACAACCAACGAGCCTGCCGGGTGAGACCGGCGGGGAGGAGTACGCCAATGTTGAAGCTAGTACAGGACACGTCCGCACGCGCGGAGCAAGCACCCACAACTGTCGGCATGGACGAGCTGTGCCGCCTGGCCGCCCAAGAGATGCTCAAGGTGGCCCTGCTGGCCGAGCGCCGCGCTTACCTCGATGCCCATGCCGACCTCGTCGACGAGACGGGCAAACGCCTGGTCGTCGGCAACGGTTATGCCAAGGAGAGGGAGGTGACGACTGGC
>DAHWQF010000794.1 GCA_027334785.1 Acidimicrobiaceae bacterium | reverse complement strand
CATCACCGACAGCATCAGCTTCGCCATGGGCGAGTCCTCGCCGGTAAAGGTCAAGTGCTCTTTGACAAACTCGATGTGCACACCTCGCCGGGTGAGGTCCTGTACCAAACGGCGCAGGTCGTCCAGGTTGCGTGCTAGGCGGTCCATGCTGTGCACCACCACGGTGTCTCCCTCCCGGACGAAAGCAAGGAGCAGGTCCAGCTGGGGGCGCAGCGTGTCCTTGCCCGATGCCTTGTCGGTGAACACCTTGTCGACCTGGACGTGCTCGAGCTGGCGTTCTGGGTTCTGGTCAAAGCTGCTGACGCGGACGTAGCCAATGCGATGCCCCTGCAAGATGCCTCCCGGGCCGAAAGTGTCAGGCAGGAACCTATGGCTCGGCGTGGCACTCGTCAAGAAAAGGAAGGCTCGGCTCTATCCTGACGCACTTGGGTGGGCTGTCCTTACGTCCGCTTAGGGCATACCCCAGATTGACGCGCCGTGGCCCCACCCCTCGCCCACGTAGGCGGCAGGCCGACGCGCAGAGCCAGCTGCCGCTGGAGAGCTTCACCCGAGGCTTAGCGTACGATTTTTTCCGTTTCGTGAGCTGACCCCTCCCTGACCCTGGCCCGGTCCAAGTGGCCGTGCTCTCCGGTGAGGAGTTGGACCCTCTCTCGCCGTTCCGCCACCCAGACGGGACAGAGACCCGCACGTTGTGGGGGGAAATGGCCAAGCAGCTCGGCCGCTACGACCTTGTTGCCGAACAGGACCACACAGGTGCCGCTCCTGGTGGAGACGTGCTGCGCAGAGTCCTCGGTGAGGGACCGGTGCTCGTGCTCTTGGACGAGGTGCTGGTGTACGTGGAGAAGGCGGCGGCGGTGCCCCGAGCAGACTCAACGGCCGGACGCCAGGCGATGCTATTCGTCCAGGCCCTGACGGAGGCCGTGAAGGAGCACCCTCGGGCCGCCATGGTCTACAGCCTCCAGGCAAGCGTGGGCGAGGCAGTCGGCGCGGAGGGGACGCTCACGCAGCTAGACCACCTCGTGAGCCGGGTGGACGCCAAGAGGGAGCCAGTCAGCGGCGACGAGGTCATGCACGTCGTGAAACGCCGGCTGTTTTCTGACCTGGGCCCCGACGAGGTGCGTGATGCCGTGGCCTCAGCCTTTGCTGGGCTGCTGCGCCGCCAGTTGGAGG
>DAHWQF010000793.1 GCA_027334785.1 Acidimicrobiaceae bacterium | reverse complement strand
GCCGTGCGCACCTCGGGGTCCACGTCCTGCACACCGACGTAGGCGTTGGTGAGGATGGGTGGGACAGCGAGCGCCCACATGGCGATCCCGGTCGCTATGAGGCCGCCTTGAGGCAGGCGCACGATCGCCGGCTGTATCCCGAGAAGCGTGATGAGGGCGAAGGAGGGGACCGCCCGGGCCGCATTGGCGGCATTTAGCACGGCAAAGCCCCCGCGCCTTGTATGCCCCAGAACCGCCCCTGCGCCCACGCCGGCAATAACGGCGGCCACGACGGCCAGGGCAGAAATCTCGACCTGGTTGGCGAGCAGGTTGGGGATCCCGTCCATCCCCGACCACTGGGCCGCGCTCGTCAGGTAGGCACCGACCTGGGAGAGAAACTTCACCTGGCGGCCTGGCTTATTTTGGGTACCCAAGGTGTGCTGGCGTGCTCGGCCAGCACCAAGAGGGCGTCAGATACCCCGGCCAAGAGCACGGAGAGGACGAGACCGACGACGACGGGGGTGTTGAAGTCTTCAGTAAATCCTTGGATGATCAGTTGGCCGAGGCCACCTTGCCCGAGCAGCGCCGTGACGTTGACGAGGCCCACCACGGTGACCGTGGCGACGCGCACCCCGGCGAGCACCGAGGGCAGGGCCAAGGGCAATTGCACCTTGAGGAGCACCTGCGCGGGCGAGTAGCCCATGCCCCGGGCTGCCTCGTTGACGTCTTCGGGCACCGACTCGAGGCCGGCCACGATGTTGCGCAGCAGGATGAGCAAGGTGTAGCTGACCAATGCGACCTCAGCCGTAGTTACCGAGAAAAAGCCCGTTATAGGCGCGATGAGCGAGAGCAGCGCGATGGACGGCACCACGTAGAGGATCCCGGCGAACCCGAGCAGCGGAGTGCGCAGCCACCGCAGCCGCCAAGCCGCGACCCCGAGGGGTAACGATATGGCGAGCCCTACTGCTACCGCGATAACCGTCAGCTCCAAGTGCTGCAGCAATAGGGAAACGATGGTGCCTTGTTGGGATGAGATCCAGCTCCACTCCACCAAAGGCCCTGCCGAAGCGGCCAGTTCCACTACGGGAATGCTACTTGCCGCTAACAGCTAAGGTGGGGAGCCAAGGAGCGCCATGATCCGTTTCGAGGCCGTGTCGAAGCGCTATGGCCGGGCGACTTATGCGGTACGTGACCTCG
>DAHWQF010000792.1 GCA_027334785.1 Acidimicrobiaceae bacterium | reverse complement strand
GGCCGGAGGGCCGCGCTCAGCCCGTCGACGTGCTCCTTGCGACGAGCATGCTCCAAGTCGGCGTCGACGTCCAGCGCCTCGGCCTCATGGTGGTGACCGGCCAGCCGAAGAACACCGCCGAGTACATCCAGGCCACGTCCCGCATCGGGCGCGACAGTGCCCGCCCCGGGGTCGTGTTCACCCTTTACCACTGGTCGAGGCCCCGCGACCTTGCCCACTACGAGGACTTCGCCCACTACCACGCCACCTTCGGGGCGCGCGTCGAGGGCCTCACCACGACGCCTTTCAGCGACCGGGCGCTCGACCGTGGGCTCACGGGCGTGCTGGTGGCGTCGGTCCGGGACAGCGCGACGAGCGCGTTGGCGAACGACGCAGCCAACAGCATCGACCTCGCCAGCCCGCTCGTCGAGGCGATAGTGGACGAGGCGCGTTCTAGGGCGCTCCGGGTGACCCACGACGAAGCGGCCGCCGCCGAAGTCCAAGACAAGATCGCAGAGCGCTTGGCGAGCTGGGAGGCGCGACGGGAGCAGCTTGTGACCGGGAAGCTCGGTTACGAGGCGGCGCCCGACGTGACAGGGCTTCTCATTGCCGCCGAGGCAGGGAAGTGGGGGACCTGGACGGCGCCCCGCAGCTTGCGCGAGGTCGAGCCAGAGGCCGTGCTCCAGCTCCAAAGCGACGACAGGAGCCTGGAAGTGGCGCCGGCCTGGAGCTATACGGCGCGGGAACTGGAGGAGGCACAGTGAGGCCGACCTCGGTCCCAGGTAACGGCAAGGACCTCGGCCCGACCCGGATCGGCCAGGCCCGGCCGAGCCACCTCGTCTACAGCGCCGGGGTGGGGGCGACGATCGACCTCCCTTCCATGAGCGTGATCGTCCGAGGCCTAGACGCCTGGAGCCCTGAGCGCTCTGCGACCATCACCGAGCCGAGGCTGCTCAAGTCGGTGCGCCGGGTGCTCGGCCAGCAGGTGCGCGTCCTTAGGGCGCTACCTTCGGACCCGAGCGCGATCGACGACCCGTGGGCTCGGACAGGTGTGCCGGTGACGCCGTTCCCGCGTTGGGTGCGCTGCCCGCGCTGCTTCCGCCTCGGCCCCTTGGACCCGCCGGGCCAGTTCGAGCTCGTCCACCGCTGGGGACGCCGGCCGGACCTCGCAAAGTGGGTGCACGCCGGGTGCCAGAAGCAGGCCAGGGTAAGGAGCGTGAACCG
>DAHWQF010000791.1 GCA_027334785.1 Acidimicrobiaceae bacterium | reverse complement strand
GAGCCCCCGAAACCAGGTCCCGGCTTCAAGAACGCACCTCCTATGCGCCAGTCCAAGCCCACGCCCGTGAGCACCTTCTCGTGGTCCGCCCCGAGGGCTTCGGCCAGGGCCGCCACCTCGTTGGCGAAGGAGATCTTCAAGGCCAAGAAGGTATTGGACGCGTACTTCACGAGCTCGGCGCTCCGGCGGTCACAGACGAGCAACGGCCACTCCTTCGGGTAGAGGCCGGCCACCACGGGCTCGAGGGCGGGGTCGTCGACACCCACCACCACGCGGTCGGGGAAGAAAAAGTCCCGCATCGCTTGGCCTTCGCGGAGGAACTCCGGGTTGGAGGCCACGCTCGCCCGTACGCCGGGCCGGGCGTGGCCGGCGGCGAGCAGCTCGAGGGCTTCGCACGACCCCGGGGGCACGGTGCTCTTCACCACGACCACGACGTCGCGGGTCGCGGCCGCCGCCGCCTGGGCGGCAGCCCGGCCGAGCTGGCGCAGGTCCGGGTCCCCGTCGGGCCGGGGTGGCGTCCCCACGCAAAGCAGCGCCACTTCGGCACCTTCCATGGCCGCCTCGATGTCGCCCGTGAACGAGAGGCGCCCGGTAGCGAGGTGCTTGGCCACCAGTTCGTCCAGCCCGGGCTCGTGGATGGGGACCCCACCCCGGGCCAGGGTGGCGAGGCGCCCCGGGTCCGACTCCACGCAGCGCACTGCATGTCCGAGCTCGGCTAGGCCCGCGGCGGCGGTCAGGCCCACATACCCAGCCCCGACGACGCAGACCTGGCGCGGTTCGACTTGGCCTGGCCCGGCGGGGCCAATAGGCGCTTCAGTGCCGAAAGTGCCGGTAGTTCCCATATTTCTCCTTTGTTGTCGTTGAAATTGAGGCCCGTTCCTGCCAATCGGGCGTGGGGACGGCCCCGGTGTCCCCGCGCTGGAGCCGGTCGAGCCGCCAGTAGGTGCGCCGTCCGGCCAAAAGCTGTTCGTGCGTGCCCGATTCGCTCACTCGCCCGTTGCTCAAAACGGCGATCTGCCCAGCCGTGCGGAGCGCCAAGAGCTGGTGGCTGACCGTAATGGTGGTGCGGCCCTCAGCCAGGCGCTCGAGAGCGGCCAGGACGACCGCTTCGAGCTCCGCGTCCAGGCCGACGGTGGGCTCGTCCAGGACCATGATCGACGAGTGGCCCCCGCTGGTCTCCTGGAACCGACGGAGATCGTGGGCCG
>DAHWQF010000790.1 GCA_027334785.1 Acidimicrobiaceae bacterium | reverse complement strand
GGTCCGGATGGCCGTTATCTTGCCCGCTCTAGCCCACCGGGTCACTGTCTTCGGGTTGACACGAAAGAGCGCCGCGACTTCGGCTGGGGTAAGTAGGGAATCTACCTGCTGCTCCTCAAGCATTTCGGTGGCCTCCTCGGTCCGGAACTTCCCCCCGAACGCTACGACTTCGAGCCATGGCGGCGCTACGGCCTAATGGCATTTGCTGCGGGTGTCCCGCTCAGTTCATACTAGCTGGTGCCCCCGTGCGCAAAAAGTTCTGGTTTGTCCATGTCTCAACCTGGCACTTTGTCCTCTGACGCCCCCAGCGGCGCAGGCGCGGCGGTGCGTGCCCCTGGCCCACTCGCCTTGGTGGGGGGTGCCGAATGGGGCGAGGGCTGCGAGGTGTTCGATGCTGCCCTCCTCGAGGCGTCAGGGTCGGCTGAAGTCGTCGTGCTCCCCACAGCCGCTGCCTACACCCACCCCGAACGTGCGGTCGAGACGGCGACGGCCTATTTCTCCAAGCTGGGCGCGGCGGTCAAAGCTTGCATGGTCCTGCGTCGTGGGGACGCAGAGGACCACGGGCTGGCCGGCCAGGTCCGGGCGGCGCGCTTTGTCTATTTGGCGGGCGGCTCGGTGCTCCACCTTCGTTCGGTCCTGAAGGCTTCACCGGTCTGGGACGCCCTCGTCGAGGCTTGGGCGAGCGGGACCGTCCTGGCGGCCTCTTCCGCTGGCGCTATGGTGCTCGGCGACACGATGGTGGACCCGAGGGGTGGGGCACTAACGCTCGGGTTGGGCTTGCTGGCGCCGCTGGCCGTGCTTCCCCACGCCGACGACTGGTCGGAGGAGAAGACGCACCGAACGGTGAAGCTCGCTTCTGGCGCATTGCGCATCGCAGCCGTGGACGAGCGCACAGCTCTTATCCGCGACAGCGGTGGGCACTGGCGCTGCCTCGGTGCCGGCGAGGTCACGGTATGGGTCGGGGGCAGGCCAGGGTCGCTGGACGACCTCCAGGGAGTGCTACCCACCGTCCTCGCCCGCCCGGCCCACACCGACTGACCAGAGAGGTCACAGAAAAGGCACATGCCTGGTTGGGTCGTGCCCGCTTTCGTCGCCGGGGCGGTGGTGAGCCTGGTCGCGAGCGCGCGGCTAGGCTCAGACCTCCGGTAGTTGAGTAGAAAATTGCCTTCTGACCTGCTTCTTCTTAACGTCGCCAGTGTCGCGAAAGCAG
>DAHWQF010000078.1 GCA_027334785.1 Acidimicrobiaceae bacterium | reverse complement strand
CTCGGGTGATAGTGACCACGAGGTAGCAGCCGTCATCGGTCACATGGGGATGGGGGAGCCACTCGGGCTGGTCGGGGCGCTCGAACAGGACTTTGTCGGCGTCCTGGGGCGTGCCCAGCGCGTGGAACATGACCCGCACCACTCCTACGGCGGCTCGTAGCTCCTCTCCTTCGGGCGGCCGGTCCACCGAGCAGTAGTAGAAGCCTGAGCCGCTCGCGTCTCAAGCCACCAAACCGTACTTCGACCACCGGACCTCGTCTGATCGGTCCTCTCCTGAGGCGACCTCCTTCACCCGCCAAGTAGTCCAGTCGGACCCGGCCTCGTTCACGCCGTACGCCACCAGCGAACCGTCCTCGCTTGGGACGAACGCCGGTACGGACACCGTCCCATCGGCTGACAGGGCGTTGGGGTCCAGGAGCACTTGGCCGGCGGCACCGGGCGCGGCCATCCGGTACACGACGGGTTGGTCCTGCAAGCCGGAATTGCGGCCCTGGAACCACTGACCTCCCCGCTCGAGAGGCGCCGACCAGCGGGGGTAGTCCCAGATCTCGGTTAGCCGGCGGCGGATGTCGTCTCGCTCGCCAGTGCCGGCGAGGAAAGCCTCGGCCGCCGCGGCTTGGAGTTCCACCCAACGCTTGGTCTCGGCGCTGTCCGCGTCCTCCAGCCAACGGTAAGGGTCGGCCACCCGCTCGCCGTGGTATTCGTCTACTTGCCCGCCGGTGGGCGTGGCCACAGAGAGCTCGGTCATAATGCTCACCGACCGTACCAAGGCTCTCCTGGGGCTGCCCCGGAGCCCGCTGATAGCCGCAAGCGCACAGTTGAGCGCCCTTTCGGTTGAAATGCAGGCGAGACCGCCACGTACCGGCCATGACCACGAGCGCCGGCACCGCCTTCCACGCCCCTTCGAGAGCAAGGCCGAGCAGCCCACGGGCGCCTCGTGCCCTCGTGGCCGGTGCCGCCCTCGTGCTGGCGGTGGCGGGCGCCGCCGGCTTGGTCGGGTCGCTCGCCCACGTTGAGCACGCGCACCGGCCGAGGGCAGCCACCCTGGGCCAGAGCAGCCCGGGCCAGAGCGGCGTGCCCCAGAGCGGCGTGGCTCAGAGCGGTGTGGCCCAGAGCGGCGTGGCCCACCGTCTGGCGAAGTTTCCCTCCTTCGGGCCGTTGGGCCGCCCGCTTGGGATGGCGAGCGCGGCCAGGGCCGCCGAACCGGCAACGGCCGGCCCAGCCAAGGCGGCCACCCCTGGAGCTACGAGCAGCACCGGGACGGCGGCCGCCGGCGAGCGCATAGAGGAGACCGGGACGCTCACGGTCATTGTGCCGAAGGCGGACATCCAGGCCGACATCGGGCGGCTGATGGCGCTGGCCGAAGGCTTGGGGGGCTTCGTGGCCAGCACCGAGACCCAATCGGCATCACCCGGGGCCCTGGGCAGTGTCACCCTCGACGTGCCGGTCGCCACCTTCGCCACTGCGGTCAGCGAGGCGCGGGCGCTAGGGAAAGTGGCAATGTTGTCGACACAAGCAACCGATGTGACCGGCCGGTACGTGGACCTGCAAGCACAGATCACGGCCGCAGAAGACACCCGGCAACAGTACCTGACGATCATGTCGAAGGCCAAGACGATCGGTGCCATCCTGGCCGTCCAGGCCCAACTCGATGATGTTGACAGCCAGCTCCAGCAGCTCCAAGGCGAACTGAAACAGCTCAGCTCCGAGACGACCGACGCCACCCTGACGGTCACCCTGACCCAAAAAGTGGTGCCCCCTCCCCCGCCCAAGCCCGTGGGCAGCCTGCTCAAGGCGTGGCGGGCGGCGGTGGGCAGGTTCGTCGCCGGCTTCGAAGCCGTCGTGCGGGTGGCGGGACCCCTCTCGTTCGCCCTGCTTCTCCTGGCGACCCTGTACTTCGGTGGGCGTGTGCTCTGGCGCCTCCGGCGGCGCCGGGCCCCATCTTCGCTCCCATAGGCCCAGCGCCCCAGGGCCGGTCGCGAGCCCGTGGCAGGGTGGAGAAGTGGCCTTGGAGCACGCAGTTCTTTGCCGAGAGAACAGGTTCGGCTGGCTCCAACGGTAAACTGCACAAGGGCGATGGAGCTCGCCTAAGCCCTGGTTTCGCGATCGGGGACGATGGCTCCTACTGGAAAGCAGTTGGCAACGCCGGGAGGTAGGAGCAGATGGGTACGGAGCGCGAAGAGCTTGCGGGTGCGGCCGGCGGCCTGGCGGTAGCCGCAGCCAGCAGGCCGGAGCTGGCGGGACGGGCCTCGCGTCTGGAGGACCGCCTTCGAGCCGGACGTTTCTACATAGCCGTCCTCGGCGAGTTCAAGCGGGGCAAATCGACCCTCGTCAACGCGCTGCTCGGCACAGAGGTGCTGCCGACCGGGGCCCTGCCTTTGACCTCCGTTGCGACTGAGGTGAGCTACGGGACGGCGGGGGCCACGATCGTCTACCTCGACGGCCGCAGCGAGGAGGTACCCCTCAACGAGCTGGCCAATTACGTCACCGAGGCGAAGAACCCCGGCAACGAGCGCCAAGTGGCCCGCGCGGAGGTGAGGGTGGCCGCGGAGCTGCTGCACCCGGGGGCAGTGCTCGTCGATACCCCGGGCACCGGCTCGGTCCTCGGGCATGAGGAGGCTGCCGCCCGCGCGCTGCTCGAAGCCGACGGCGCGGTGGTCGTGTTCTCTGCTGACGCCCCCCTTTCCAAGCAGGAGCGTGAGCTCGTGAACACGCTTTCGGCTCGGCAAGGGCCCACCTTCTTCGTGGTCAACCGTATCGACCACCTGGGCCGGGGGGAGCTGGCCGAGGTCACGGCCTTTATCGAAACTGCCCTTGAAGACGAGCTGGGCCGCAAGGAGAGGCTGTGGTGCCTCTCCGCCCGGGGCGCGTTGGCCGCTCGCCTCACCGGGGAGGAGCCTGGGGAAAGCGAGGCGGGGGAGTTCTCGGCTTTTTACGGCGCACTTTCGAACTTCGTCGAGCTGGACCTGGTCCACGCCCGCCTCGAGACCGCTCGGGCCGAGCTAGCCCGGCTCGCCGGCGAGCTCGAGTCTTACGTGACGCTCGAGTCTGCGGCGGCAGCCATGGACGAGGCCGGCTTGGCAGAGGCCGTCGCCCGCCTGCGAGCGGCCGCCGACGACCAACGCCAGGGCTTCGAGGACGACCGGACGCTCCTCCACCGCGACGTCGAACACCTGGCGAGCACGATCGGCGACACCCTGGCCCGCTTCGCAGAAAGCGCGCCTCGAGAATGCGACGCCCGGCTGGTGGAGGTCGCTCACACCGCGAAGCTCGGGCAGTTGGAGGACGCTCTCCGCCAAGCCGTCGAAACCTCCGTGCGAGAGAGCTTCGAGGGGTTGCGTCAAGGCGAAGCGGCGCGCGCCGAGGAAGCTTGGAGAGAGCTGGCCAACCGGGCGCGCCAGAGGACCGAGGAGCGAGCCAATGCCGTCCGTGCTACCGCCTCGGGCATCTTCCAGATCGACCTTCCTCGAGTACAAATACCTGAAGTAGCCGAGGAAACCGAGCGCTATTTCTATATTTTCGTGCACGTCGGCAGCACCACCGAGGGTGCCGAGCGCATGGCCCGCCGGCTCCTGCCCGGCAGGCTGCAACGCCGGCGCATGCTGGAGCACGCTCGCAGCGAACTCGCGGTTGAGTTCGACAAGCACGCCGGGCGCGCCCGCTGGGACCTCACCCAGCGCCTCGACGCGGTCTTCCGCCGCTTCGAGGTGGCGATGGCCGACGAACTCGGGCGCACGGTCGAGATGACCCTGGAGGCCGCCCGCCGGGGTGAGGAACTGCGCCGTGCCGCCGAGCCGGAGCGCCGGGCGCGCGCCGAGGCGGACGAGGCCGCTCGACGGGCAGCCAGCGAGGCCCTCGCGCTGGCAAGCCAGAGCGCGGCACCCGGGGCCACCAGAGCCGAGGCAGCCAGGTGAGACCGTCCCTTCTATACCCCGAGGACGTCCATGCCGTGCCGGCGCCGCTCGAGGACCGGGGGTTCGCCAGCGACCTCGAGCTCGACCAGGTGTTTGCGACGGCTATTTCCGGGCGGGAAGAGCTCGGGCTCTCGGACCTCTTTTACTCGCCCCTCCAGAGCGTCGACCAGGTGGCCTACCGCCACGAGGTCCTCTCCGACCTCGAACGTCCCGAGGTGGCTACCGCCATCAGGGGTTTCCTGGAAAAGATGGCCCGGGTGCGCGACATCCTCTCGGTCGCGCGCTCGCTCCACACCCACCTGCAGACGCAGCGCCTTCTGCTCGACGCCGTGCTCGCCTACTGCGACGCAGTGAGCTCGCTGGTCGCCTCGCTGTCCTCGTTGCAGCCCATGTCGCGAGGTTTGCGCGCGTTCAGGGAGCACCTGATCGCCTACGAGGGGTCACCCGAGTTCAAGGCGCTCGGTGACGGCGCGCGCGAACTCGTCCGATCGCTCAGCCAGGTCAGGTACAAGATCCACATAAGGGGCACCCGCGTGACGGTGAGCGCCTACCAGGACGAGCCCAACTACGCCGACGAGGTAGAAGCCGCCTTCGCCAAGTTCAGGGAGGAGGCGCCCACCGATTACACGGCCAGGCTGCGCAGCCCGCTAGAAATGAACCAGGTCGAAGCGAGGGTGCTCGAGTTCGTGGCCCGCCTCTACCCGGCGCCCTTCACTTCCCTCGCTGAGTACTTCGGTGCGCACCAAGAGTTCATGGAGCCGGCCATCGTTGATTTCGAGAGAGCGGCGCAGTTTTACCTGGCCTACCTGGAGCACATTGCACCGCTTCGCGAAAGGGGCCTGCAGTTCTGTTACCCACGGGTTTCACTTTCGCCTGAGCCTGTACGCGCCGAGGGCGTGTTCGACCTCGCCTTGGCGGCCAAGCTGGCCAGAGAGGACGGCTCCGGGCCGTCCGCGGTCGTGCCCAACGACTTGGAGCTCGGCCGGGGCCAGCGCGTCGTGGTGGTGACTGGCCCCAACAGCGGCGGCAAGACGACCTTCTGCCGGGCCGTTGGCCAACTCCACTATCTCGCCAGCCTGGGTTTACCGGTGCCGGCCCGTCGGGCCGAGGTGGTGCTGGCCGACGGGGTTTTCACCTCCTTCGTCCAGGCTGAGGCCCTCGAGGCAGCAAGGAGCCACTTGGAGGACGAGCTCATCCACCTCCACGAGGTCATCGGGCGGGCAACGCCCCGAAGTGTGTTCATTATGAACGAGAGCTTCTCTTCCACCACGCTCGCCGACGCAGCCGTCCTCGGCAAGGCCGTCCTCTCCCAGTTGGTGGAGCAGGGCGTGCTCTGCGTGTACGTAACCTTCGTCGAGGAACTGGCCTTCGCCAACGAAGCGGTGGTGAGCATGGGCGCGATCGTCGACCCCAAGGACCCTGTACGCCGCACGTACCGCTTCGTGCGCAAAGAGCCAGAGGGCCGCGCTTACGCCGCTCTCTTGGCCGAGCGGTACGGGCTCACGTTCCACGCCGTGGCAGAGAGGGTAGGGCAATGAAGGTCCTCCTGATGCACCCAGTGACCAGCTTCGACACCGGGAGACCGCGCCAAGAAGGCGGCGAGGACCTGGTGGAAGACCTTGGCCTCCAACGGCTTTTTCCCGCCATGGCAGGCGGGGACAAGCTGGCGCTCGCCGTAGCAGAAGCGGCGGTCCTTTCCCCGCTCAAAAGCATCGAAGAAATAGCGTGGCGCCAGCAGGTCCTCGCCGACTGCGTCACCCACCCGGCCCTGCCGAGCCAGCTTTACGCGCTGGCCGGTGAGGCGATCGAGTCGCACAAGAAGCTCACGTTTTGGGGGCTCTCCCGTTCTCCGGAGAGCCTGCGCTATTACTCGCTCCAGGCTTTGGAAACCCTGCTCGGGTACCTGGCCAAGCTCCGGCGCTTCGCCCTGGACCACGCCGGCGAGGTCACCTCGCCTGGCTTCCGCCGTCTCTTTTCCATGCTTTCGGACGAGCTTGACGAAGCCTACTTGGCCGAACTGCGCGCCCACATCAGCGAGCTGAAGCTGTCTCGCGGCCTTTTCATGAGCGCCGCCCTCGGCGGCGCCAACAAGGGCACCAACTACATGCTCCACCGCCAGCCTCCCCGCGGCTTCAGGCAGCGCTTCTCCGAGCGCGGCACGCCAAGGTACGGCTTCGACATCCCTGAGCGCGACGAAGCCGGCCTGCACGCGCTGGCCGAGCTCCAAGAAAGAGGGGTCAACATCGCGGCCAACGCGCTCACCCAGTCGGTTGACCATGTGCTCGGGTTCCTGTCGTCGCTGCGCACCGAGCTTGCCTTCTACCTCGGCTGCCTCAACCTGAAAGGCGCCCTCGAGGAAAAGGGCGAGCCGACATGCGTCCCGGTGCTTCTGCCCCCTGGTACGGCCGGTCTTTCGGCCACCGGCCTCTTTGAACCCGGCCTCAGCCTCTCTCTCACCGAGCGTGTCGTCGGCAACGACGTAGAGGCCGTGGGCAAGACCATGGTGGTGGTGACCGGGGCCAACCGGGGGGGCAAGTCGACCTTCCTCCGGAGCGTCGCCATAGCCCAGCTCATGATGCAAGCGGGGATGTTCGTAGCGGCCCAGTCGTTTTCAGCTGCGCCGGCCACGGGGGTCTTCACCCATTTCAAGCGCGAGGAGGACCGCGGGACCCAAGGCGGCAAGTTCGACGAGGAGCTGCGCCGGATGAGCCGCGTGATATCGGCAATATCGCCGGGGTGCGTCCTCTTGTCCAATGAGCCCTTCGGCTCGACCAACGAGCGAGAGGGCTCCGACATAGGCCGGCAGGTCTTCGTGCCCTTAGCCGGCGCCGGGGCCCGGGTGTTCTTGGTCACCCACCTCTTCGACCTGGCCGAGAGCCTCTACAAAATGGGTTCCGGCGATTACCTTTTCCTGCGGGCACCGAGGCAGCAAGGGGCAAGGCCGTTCCGCCTCGTAGAAGGCGCCCCCGAGGCAACGGCCTACGGAGGGGACGTGTACCGGCGGGTCTTCGGCAAAGAGCCGTCCGACGAAGCCTTGGCCGGCGGCCCGGTCTCGTCCCCCGCCAACCAAAACGGGCGCACCTGACAAGGAGGAGCAATGCCCATCACCGTAACCGACCTACATGCAGTCGAGATCCTCGACTCACGGGCGCGACCCACGCTCGCTGTCACCTTGACTTCGGCCGAGGGTGCCGTCTCACGAGCCGGCGTGCCCTCTGGCGCCTCGACCGGCTCACGCGAGGCAGTGGAGCTGCGCGACGGCGACAAGTCCCGCTTTGGCGGCCAGGGTGTACGCACGGCGGTGTCCAACGTGAACGGTGAGATCAGGGACGCTCTCAGGGGGCGCGTCCTTGCCGATTTGGCGGCCCTCGACGAGGCGATGATCGAGCTCGACGGCACCGACAACAAGTCACGCCTCGGCGCCAACGCCATTGTGGGCGTGTCGATGGCCGCCGCCAGGGCTATATCCATGATCGCCGGGTTGCCACTGTGGAGGACCCTCTCGCTCCCGGAGGCTTCGCCTCGGCTTCCCGTCCCCCACTTCAACGTCGTAAACGGGGGCGTGCACGCGCCTAATGAGCTCGACTTCCAAGAGTTTACGTTGGCCCCCCTCGGGGCGCCCAACGAGGCGGAGGCGGTGCGGGCCGGGGCCGAGGTCTATGGCGCCCTAAAGCGCCGGCTGGCAGGCAAGGGGCTGTCGACCGGGCTCGGCGACGAGGGCGGCTTCGCACCTGAGATAGCCTCGCCTGAGGACGTCCTAACGGTCCTCGTCGATTCCATCGAAGACGCCGGCTACAAGGCCGGCCGCGACGGTGTCGCGCTGGCCATGGACCCGGCCTCGAGCGAGTTCTACCGGAACGGCAAGTACCACGTGGCAGGAGAGGCGCTCTCCTCCGACGACATGATCGAGCGGTACGCGAAGATCGTGGAGCATTTCCCGGTCTGGCTCTTGGAGGACGGCGTCGCCGAGTCCGACTGGGACGGCTGGGAGCGCTTGACCGCCCGCCTCGGTGGCCGCATCGAACTGGTCGGCGACGACATCTTGTGCACCAACCCCAAGATCATCAAGGAGGCCATAGAACGCAAGGTGGGCAACGCCTCCCTGATAAAGGTCAACCAGATTGGTACCGTCACCGAGACGCTCGAGGCCATGAGGATCTGCCAAGAAGCCGGCTGGGGCCAGTTCGTGTCCCACCGCTCGGGGGAGACCGAGGACCCCTTCATCGCCGACTTGGCCGTTGGGACCGGCTGCGGCCACATGAAGACGGGGGCGCCGGCGCGTGGCGAGCGGGTTGCCAAGTACAACCGGCTGATCGAGATAGAGGACGGCGAGCACCTCCCCTACGGGCTCGGGTAGCCGTGGAAGGAGCGGGCGGGGAGCGCACCGAGGGCACAAACCCGCTTTCCCCACAGGCGCGGGTGGTGCTGGCGCGTGCGTACCAGCTCGCCAAAGGCCCGCTTGCCGGGGTCGAAGACGCCGCCAAGGACCTCGTGTCGGTGAGCGGCGGTGACGCAACCGCTATCTCTGTCGCACGACGCGAGGTCCTCGCCCGCCTCCAGCACGGACACAGCCCGGACGACAAGCAGGTGGCTTCGCTCCTGCGCAGGGCCATCGAGCTCGGCGCGTGGAAATTGCAGTGGGCCGACACTAGGCCGGTCCCCTGAGCTCTCTCGTGCTCCGCGGGCTAAGACCGGCCTGCCGGCGCCACCGAAGAGGAACATGAACTCCAATGCGCCGGCACTGAGCGGCACCGCCATAGGGGGACGTCATCCTCTGTCTACTCGCGATGACCGATCCAGTCGACTTCGGTATCGAGCAAGCCCAAAAGACGACTACAGGGCCAAGCAGCGCGTCGGCGCTCAGTTTCGTCGAGCTCCTCGAGGGAGCTCTGCTCCAAGTCGTTGCGCTCTCTCCACCTGGGACAGGACGAAAACAAGGGGCATTCGCTGCTGAGTGGCTTACCAACAGGGGCGCACGCAGGCCGCTGCCCCGACCGGAACCGCAACAAAGCCCTCCACAAGGTGAGCCACGACGGCGCCGAGTACGCTCCTCTTCCTCTCCTCACAAGGGCGCGTTCACGAGGCAGGCATCATCGCCTCCTCTCAATGTTATCAGCCAACACCTCGTCCTCCGTAGCGTGCGACTGAGCAACCGCTCGGCCGTTGGCAGACGAGCACTCCGCCAATTGGGGCCCCGTGGTAAGTTGGCCTTGGCGAAGGAGCTCGCCGGAGCGCCCACATGGGCTGATGGCTCCTGCAGAAGTTGATCGAGTTATCGGTACGCAGGAGGTGGACCTAATGGAGGTGAGCCCGGAGGGCCGGCCTACTTGCAGCGTGCTCTTCGAGGAGCCCTCCCAGGCGGTAGCCGGCCAGGGCCAAGTCCCAGGAGCTGACTTCTGGAAGGACCTCCACTTGGAAGAGGTCGTGGCCGCATTAGTTGCCGGTCGGGTCCAGTACGATCTGGAGCAGCTCTTTCGGACCCCCCTTGTCGACGCCGCCGTCGTCCGCTACCGCCAGGAGGTCGCCCGCGACCTCGAGGACCCCGCCACAGCCGGGTGCACCCGGGCCTTCGCCGAAGGCATGGCAAGGGCGCGGTCGTTCCTGCGCGGGATGGAGCAGATCCACGAGGACTTCGGAGGCCACCACTACAGGCGGGCCTGGTTCCTCGACGCGGCCGAGAGCTATTGGGCTGCGGTGAGGGGGCTGCACGACGGCCTTGCTTCCCTGGCGGTGCACTCGCGAGCGCTCCTCCGTTTCCGGGAATACCTCTCGCGCTACGTCCAATCGGAGCACTTCGTGACCATGGGCACGGAAATAGCCGGCCTTCGCGAGGACCTGGGGGCCATCCGATATGCGCTTTTCATCAAGGGCCCTCGTGTCACGGTCGCCAATTTTGAGGGATGGCCCGATTACAGCACCGAGATCGAAGAGACCTTCAGCCGCTTCAGGCAGGGAGAAGTCAAGGAGCTCTTGGCCGACTTCAGAGAACAGCGCGACGCAAACCACGTCCAAGCCCAGGTCCTCGAGCGGTTGGCGAGGCACCACCCTGGCCCGTTTGCCCGGTTGGCCGCTTTCTATGCCGGCCGCCACGCCCTGCTCGACCCGACCATCGTGGCTTTCGACGGGGAAGCCCAGTTTTACCTTTCCTACCTCGAGTTCGCCGGGCGCCTCGAGCAAGTCGGGCTCTCCTTTTGCTACCCAGAGATCGCCGAGACCGAGCCCGGTGATGAGCGGCCCGCAACCTTTGTGGAGGACGCGTTCGACATAGCCCTCGCCGCACGGCTGGC
This sequence comes from Acidimicrobiaceae bacterium, assembly GCA_027334785.1. GTDB lineage: Bacteria > Actinomycetota > Acidimicrobiia > Acidimicrobiales > Palsa-688 > JAJZYO01. Next base: position 276 of record DAHWQF010000078.1, on the reverse strand, counting down.
AGCCGAAGGGACCGCGGCGGTCTCCAATGACATCGCTCTTTCCGGGCCCGAGCGCATCTTGGTGGTCACTGGGCCCAACTCGGGCGGTAAGACGACCTTCGCCCGCATGTTCGGTCAGCTCCATTTCCTCGCCAGCCTCGGCCTGCCCGTGCCAGGCCGGTCCGCACGGCTCTCGCTGCCTGACCGCATCTTCACGCACTTCGAGAGGGAGGAGCGCCTAGAGAGCCTCCACGGCAAGCTCGAAGACGCGCTCATAAGGACCCGCGGCATCTTGGA
>DAHWQF010000789.1 GCA_027334785.1 Acidimicrobiaceae bacterium | reverse complement strand
GTCCGAACGGAAAAAGCCGTTGAAGCCGCACTCCTCGGCCGTCCTGGCCACGGCCAGGAGCTGTTCGTAGCTGGCGCCTTGCTGGGGTTCGGTGAAGATCCGAAGGTCCATCCCGGGACCTTACCGGGCCCGCCGGCGCCGGCTGGCCGGCTTCTAGGGGGCGCCGGACCGGGGCCGGCTTCTGGCCCTTGGCCACACCGGCACCGCAACCCTTGGGGCCAGGCACCTCACAGACGTCCACCTTGTGGGGGCCTCCGGCCTCCGCTCGTGGGCAGGACGGCGACGGTTGCGCCGGCCCCTTGGCCGCAGCTACGCCGCCGCTGCGCCGGCCTTCCAGCCGGCCCGCGCTTGGAGGTTTACCAGCGGTCCTGGACGTAGCGAGCGACCTCGTCGGCGTAGGTGGCCCGGATCTCGGCGGCTACAGCCTCTGGGAGCGCCGGCCGGCTGCCGACGGCGGCGTTGGCGCGCGCCTGGGAAGCGTTGCGGGCACCTGGGATCACCGTGGTCACGCCCGGTGCATCTATACACCAGCGGAGCGCCACTTCGGCGAGCGTCCATCCCGGCGGCACGGCTTTTTGGAGCCTCCGGGCGGCGCGAAGCCCGACCTCGTAGGGTACGCCGGAAAATGTCTCGCCGACGTCGAACGCCTCCCCATGGCGGTTGTAGTTCCTGTGGTCGTTGCTCGGGAACTGGGTTGCCTCGTCGTACTTGCCCGAGAGCAAGCCCGAAGCGAGGGGCACGCGCGCCAGACCTCCCACGTTGGCCTCGGCGCACGCCGGCAGCAGTCTCTCGAGCGGCTTCAGCCGGAAGGCGTTGAATATCACCTGGAGCGTCGCCACTCCCGGGCGCTCGATGGCCCGGAGGCCCTGGGCCACGGTCTCTATGGAAACTCCGTAAGCACCGAGGATCCCCTCGCTCACCATGTCGTCGAGGGTGCCGAAGACCTCATCGGATTCGTACACGCCGTCGGGAGGGCAGTGGAGCTGGGTGAGCGGTATGGTGTCGAGCTCAAGGTTGTCCTGGCTTCGCTTTGCCCACTCCTTGAGCGCCGTGGGTGTGTAGTTGGCCGTTTCCTGCGGCACCCGCCGGCCGCACTTGGTCGCCACTACGAGGCCCTCACCGGGCCGCTCCTTCAAGAGCCGGGCGATGAAACGCTCGCTCCGGCCGTCGCCGTAGGCGTCAGCAGTGTCGAAAAAGGTCACGCCGCTGTCAGCCGCGGCGTGCAGGGTTTCCA
>DAHWQF010000788.1 GCA_027334785.1 Acidimicrobiaceae bacterium | reverse complement strand
GCGAGCCTGCGCCTCCTAACGGAGTTTGCTTTCATTTTGTTCCTCCTTTTTTCCTCTTTCGCAGAGGTCCTTTTTTTGGTTGTTGCACTGCACCCGGCGGCTTACCCTTTGAAAGCCCCCGTGGTGAAAGACCCGCCGAGGCGCCCTCCCGTGAACACATAGAGCAGCGCCGGCGGGATGCTGTAGAGGATCGAAAAGGCGGCCAGCCGCCCGTACTCGACCGTCCCGTAGCTGCCGAAGAACTGGTATATGGTGACCGCGATGGGCAACTTCGAGCTTGAGCTCAGCAGTATGAACGGCACGTAGAAGTTGGCCCACCCGGTTATGAAGTCGAGCAGGAAGGCGACCAAGAGGCCCGTGCTCATGAGCGGGAGCACGACCCGCACGTAGCCCTGGAAGCGGCTGGCGCCGTCCACCCAGGTCGACTCCTCCAGGGCAGGGTCGATGTTGTCCAAGAAGGTCTTCATGAGCCAGATGCTGATGGGGGCGGCGAAGGCCGCCATGAGCAGCATCACCGGCACGATCTGGTCGATCCAGCCGAAGCTCCTGAAGAACTCGAACAGCGGCACGATGAGCGCAGTCACGGGGACGCCGGTGACGAACAGCACGCCCAAGAGGTAGGCCACCCGGCCCTTGAACTTGAAGCGCGAGAGCGGGTAGGCGGCCAGGGCGGCGAGCACGATGGCGATGAGGCCGCTCCCGCCCGAGAGGACGAGCGCGTTCAGGGCCGCGGTCCAAAAACTCCCCTGGCTGAGCACCGAGGTGAAGTTGGAGGCCGTGATGCTCGAGGGGAGGGCGAAGCTGACCGTGGCGCTGGCGTTGAAGGCGTCTATTACGAGCAGGAACAGCGGCAGGGCGAAGAAGCAGAAGACCACCACGAAGATGACGGCTTTGACCAGGTCCTTGCGCGCGGCGCGGGCGGAGCGCCCGAGGTAGGAGCGGGGCTTGGCGCCGAGCTCCGGGCCGGTGGCGGCAGACAGGTTCATCGGATGTCCTTGGCGGCCACGCGCATGTAGAAGTAGGCGAGCAGGCAGGCGAGCACGAGCAGCACGAGGGATATGGCCGTGCCGAAGCCGAGCTCGTAGAAGGCGAAGGACTGCTGGTAGGTGTAGACGGGCAGCACGTCGGTGGCGTTGCCCGGCCCGCCCCCGGTCAGCACGAAGATGAGCGTGAAGTCAGAGAGGGTCCAAAGCGTAGTGAGGGCGAGCACAGTCGCCACCGCCGTGCGGATGAGCGGCAGCTTGATGAAG
>DAHWQF010000787.1 GCA_027334785.1 Acidimicrobiaceae bacterium | reverse complement strand
ATGCCGAGAGTAGCCGCCTCGACCGGATCAGCCTGCCATTCCGGCTCCGTCGAATTGTCGCCAGTACTCGAGGCCATGAAAGTTTCCCCGGAGATCGGAATGGGAGCAATCCGGTTCAGCCTCGGCCGCGGAACAACATGACGAGGACGATCGCCACGATCAACTGGAGGCCAATGCCGACGCTGGCAAAGACGGGGAGGCCGCCCAGACGGTTCACCATCCAGCTGAAGTTCTGCCCGAAGAAACCGGTAAGGAAGCTCATCGGCAAGAACACGGTCGCGATGATCGTGAGCTGCTTCATCACGACATTGAGCCGGTTGGAGACGGTGGAGAGGTGGGTGTCGAGGGCGCCCGAGAGGAGGTCCCGGTAGCTGTCGACGAGGTCGCTGACGCGGATCAGGTGGTCGTAGATGTCGCGGAAGTACCTGGCAGAGTCCTCGCTCATGCCGGGGAGCGCAGTGGCGTCGGCCAGGAGGCTGGCGAAGACGTCGCGTTGAGGGCCGACGACCTTACGCATACCGATGAGGGAGCGCTTCATGTCGAAGAGGCGCCCGAGCTGTTCGTCGGTCGGCCGGCGCAAAATCTCGTCTTCGATCTCGTCGATCTGGTCGTCGAGCGCGGCGAGGACCGGGAAGTAACCGTCGACGAGGGTATCGACCACGCGGTAGAGGAGCATCAGGCTGCCTCCCCGACGGTTCGGGCTCTGCCGCCAGCGCTCGGCCAGGGAGGCGAGCTCGGGGCAGGCCTCCTTGTGCACGGTCAACAGGTAGCGCTCGGTGATGAAACAATGCACTTCGATGAGCTGGCCTGAGGTGCTCGCCCCATAGACGACGAGGAGGGTAAACGCGTCGTAGGCGTCGAGCTTGGGGCGCTGGCTGAAATGGTCGGCGTCCTCCACGGCGAGGGGGTGGAACCCGAAAGTGCTGCCAAGGAGGCTCTCGGCTTCGTCATGGCCCAAGTCGGCCAGGTCGAGCCAGAACAAGGTGGAGGAGCTGAGCAGCCGCTCGATGTTAGCGAGGCCGGGCTCTTGGGCGGAGCCGTCCTCGATTGTGATCAGGTGTCCGTTCATGCCTGCCATTGTCGCCGTTCCGCTTCGCGCACCTGGTGGAACCTGATATCGCGCAGGAACGTTGCCAAGAGGGCGCCCCGGTCCTCGCTGTATGCCACTGATGCACGGAAGGCAATTGGCGGGCCGGCGGGGCGGGGCCGGCGGGGTGGGCCGGCGGGCCGGCGGAGGCGGAGTCAAGGCCGCGCAAAAAACTGACCGATGTGAACTCGCTA
>DAHWQF010000786.1 GCA_027334785.1 Acidimicrobiaceae bacterium | reverse complement strand
TCTTATACGCAGGATTAAGTTTCCTGCTCATCCCCTTGGTGTACTGCGGGATAAGAACCGTCTCGACGAACTGGTCCAACTTGTGCAGGTAAATATTGGAGAGAATGGGTGAAACGACCCCGCCTTGCGGTGCCCCGCTCAGCGTGGCGTTCCATTTCCAGTCCTCCAGGTACCCGGCTGATAACATGTTGCGTATCAGCTGCAGGAACCGGCCATCGTGGATCTTTTCCGAGAGGATCGAGAGCATGACCGTATGGTCCAAACTGCCGAAACAATCGGAAATGTCACCTTCGATGAACCACGTCGCCCCGCTCCAAGTGTCGGCCACCTCCCGCAATGCGGTGTGACAGCCTCGCCCGGGGCGGAACCCGTGGGAGCGGTCGGAGAACTGGGGCTCGTAGTACGCCTCCAACAGGAGGCGTACTACTTCGCCGACCAGCTTGTCCGACCATGACGGCAAGCCGAGGGGGCGGAGCTTTCCCGACTTCTTCGGGATGTAGACCCGTTTCACCGGGGAGAAGCGGTAGCGTTCAAGGCGAATTGCCTCGATGATGCCACCGATCTTCTCCATGGACATGTCGTCTGCGGTTTCCTGTGTCGGCCCCGGCGTCATCGCCCCCTGGTTGGAGTAGATGCGGCCGTAGGCCATGAGGTACAACTGCGGGTTGAACAACTGCCGGTACAGCTCGTCAAGCGGCAGGCCTCGCCTGCCACGTTCACGGAGGACATCGAGGACCGTTTCGGCGCTCTGCATTACGCATACCTCCCGGAGATCAAATGTCCTGCCACCTGTGCCCTTTTGCCCCGTGGACGGCTTTCCCGTCCTCCTTGGTGAGCCGTTACCCTCACGACTACTACGGGCACTCCGTCGCCTTGGGGCTCGCGCCCCGTAGGCGTCCCCGCGTTCGTCCTTTTCGTACGTCCGAGCGTGACGTAGGCGCCCCATTCATCCCCTTCAATACCCTCATTGGGCATCGCCTTACGGCCCAGAGGTTGCACCAGCCCCGATACTAAGCTGGTGCAGGCCGCAGCGCCGGTTACAGGTGCTATTTCCGGCGGATGTTCCGTTGCATCGTCTGGGGATTGGGGTTTAGGCAGTCTAGCTTTCGCCATATCACACGGGCCCCGCAGCGCCTCGCCCCTTGCACCTGGGCACGACCGCTGCTTTCCTGGCATGCTATTGTCCCCCTCGCCTTTCGGCCCGAGGTTAGCCATTAGGCCCAATAACCTCCCTCTGAGTTATTCCCGGCTGCACCGGGGATACGAAAAGGCGCCTCGCGGCGCAC
>DAHWQF010000785.1 GCA_027334785.1 Acidimicrobiaceae bacterium | reverse complement strand
CGCGTACGAGCCCGAGATCGGCGAATACGGCTACGGCATCGACGGAGTCCTGACCCTGCCGAAGTTCAAGGCGCTCGTGGATGGCGCGAAGGGCCCCTTGACCTACCACGGCCGCCAGGTGAACACCATCGCCTACATCTACTGCGTCGGCAGCCGCCAGCCGGAAGGCAACGCCTACTGCTCGCGCTACTGCTGCGCCGCCACCGTCCACGCCTCGCTCGAGGTGGCGAACCGCGACGCGAAGGTGCACCAGTACCACCTCTACCGCGACATGCGCACCTACGGGAGGCACGAGCTCGAGTACATCGAGTCCCGCCGGCGTGGCTCGGTCTACATGAAGTTCGCTGACGACGACGCCCCCCGCGTGAGCGCCGACGGCGGGTCGCTGCGGGTGACGGTGCGCGACCTACTGACCGGCGGGAACGAACTGGCGATAGGAGCAGACCTGGTCGTGCTCGTGACGGGCATGGTCCCACGCGACAATGAAGAGCTCACCACCACTTTGAAGCTGCCGGTGGGCTTGGACGGTTTCTATAACGAGATCCACCCGAAGCTCCGCCCGGTCGAGACGGTGGTGGACGGTGTGAGCATCTGCGGCGCCTGCCAAGGCCCGAAGACCGTGGCCGAGAGCGTCGCGTCTGGCCTCGCCGCTGCCGCCCAAGCCGCTGCCCTGCTAAAGCGCGGGGTCGCGGAGCTCGACCCCCAGGTCGCCTTCGTCCACCCCGAGGCCTGCACCGGGTGCGGCCAATGCGTCGAGGCATGCCCCTACTCCGCCATTTCCCTCGTCGAACACGGCCCCGCCAAGGTGGCCTCTATTGACGCGGCTGCCTGCAAGGGCTGCGGCGGTTGCGTGCCGTCCTGCCCCGAGGACGCCATCGACCTAGCCGGTTACACAGATGCTCAGATCCGCTCGATGATCGACAGTTTGCTCGTCGGGAGCGAAGCGTGATGCGCGAGATCCGCGAAGTCATGCGGGAGGAACCGCTCGTGCGCGCCCAGATCCTCGAGCTCCTGGCCGAGGGACCTCGGAGCGTGCCCGAACTGGCCGAGCGCGCCGGGCTACCAGCCGAAGAGGTCATGGTCTGGCTGATGGGTATGAGAAAGTACGGCTTCGTCGCCGAGACAGACCAAGACGGCGAGGGGTACTACCGCTACGCGGCGGTGAGGGCTCCATGAGCACCGCCGTCACCACCGTACCCGTCTCAACCGTACCCGTCTCAACCGTACCCGCCACCCCCGCACCAACTTCCCTTGCGCTCGTAGGCCCTGCGCTCGTAGGCCCTGCGCTCG
>DAHWQF010000784.1 GCA_027334785.1 Acidimicrobiaceae bacterium | reverse complement strand
CAGTCGACCAACTGGGCGCGGCCTTTGCGGTTGAGGACGCACACGACCCTGCCGCCGCCCCGGAGGAGCTTCACCAGTTGGCGGGAGTAGAGGCCGGCGCGGGGGTCTTCCCGGCGGCGGTCGACAACTAGGAGCACGGCCCAACCGGCGCGTTCTTCCGAGCGGCTGGGAAGGTAGGTGCGCTGGGCGGCAGCCAGCAGTTCGAGCGTTGGGCAGGGGGTGACCCAGAAACAGGGGACCCCCGCCCGCCTCGCCCGTTCGGCGGCCACAAACGGTGCGTCCCAGGTCGGGGCCCGGCCTTGCACGTAGGCCTCGTCGTGGGCGTCCAGTACAACCACCGAAGCCATATGCGGGCACGGGCCCCACGCCGCCCCCCGCGACCCGATCACCACCCGTGAGCCGGCCCGAGCCTGCGCCCAGTCGCGCGGGAGCAGGGCCACGCTCGCCCCCCGGCTACGAAGGGCGGCCGAGCCGGCCTCAGCGCGAGCAATGGTCGGCACGAGCACGAGCACTGGCCCGCGCCCCGCCGCGGCGACCACGAGCTCGGTGGCACTCGCCGCCGGCGGCAGCCTGAGGAGCTGCGGGCCGGCCCGCCACGCCTGGGCGACAAGCATCGCACCGGTACGGCCCGCTCGGGCAACCGGCGTGGCCGCGTCGGAAGCCGCATCGGAAAACGAGGAACCGGCAGAGCCGCCAAGGTTCCCTCGGGGGGCGGCGGGGGGCGCGGGTGCTGGGCCGCTACCCGTGGCTGGCGTTCGCTGACGCGGGACCGCGTCAAGAGCGGGCGGCGGCAGTTCTTTGACAACGCCCTCCGCCGAGGCGGTGACGAGCAGCGAACGCCTTCGCCCCGCCCAGCGGTGGGCTGCCCAACCGGCGAGCCCGAAAAGCTCTGGCTCGGGCCCCCAGCCCGTCACCTTGACGACGGGACGGAGGGCGATGCCGGCCGGTGGCTCGACCGGGAAGGCCAGCACCCAGCCTCGCACCCGCCGGCCCTGCAGCGGCACACGTACCACGCTGCCCGGGCGCAACTGCCCGGCCATGCTCGGCGGGACGGAGTAGTCGAGCTCCTTGTCGAAGCCAGCGACGTCGAGGAGCACTCTGGCCACCAGAGCCACGGCGGCCGGCCTCAGGGCAGGGCTAGCTCCCGTCTTAGAGCCCGACCGCTTGTTTGAACTGCTCCAAGCGGCTCGTCACCTCCCAGGTGAACTCCTTGTCGGCCCGACCGAAGTGCCCGTACGCAGCGGTGCGGCGGTAGATGGGCCGGCGCAAGTCGAGGTCCCGGATGATGGCCGCTGGGC
>DAHWQF010000783.1 GCA_027334785.1 Acidimicrobiaceae bacterium | reverse complement strand
GGCGCCGTTTCGCCAAGTTCGGATTGGAGCTGCATCCCGAGAAGACCCGCCTGGTCGAGTTCGGCCGCTACGCCGCCAAGAACCGGGCAGCACGGGGACTCGGGAAGCCGGAGACCTTCGACTTCTTGGGCTTCACGCACATCTGTGCCGAGACCAGGAACGGGAAGTACCAGCTACGGCGCATCACGATCAAGAAGCGGATGCGGGCGAAGCTGCATGAGGTCAAGGACCAACTGCGGCGACGTCGGCACTGGCCCATACCCGACCAAGGGCGCTGGCTGGCAAGCGTGGTGCGCGGTCACACCGCCTACTACGCCGTGCCCGCCAACTACCACGCGGTGGATCGGTTCCGGAACGAGGTGATGTGGCTTTGGTGCCGGTCGCTGCGGCGTCGCAGCCAGCGCCACCGCCTGAGCTGGAAGCGAATGTACCGCTTGGCCGATCGGTGGCTACCGCCCGTCCGCATCGTGCATCCATGGCCCACCGACCGCTTCTACGCCAATACCTGAGGCAGGAGCCCAGTGCGGTAGTCCCGCTCGCTGGGATCTGTCCGGGGGGCCGCCCGCAAGGGCGGTCCCTACCGGAAACGACCGCGTCAAGCGACGCTAAGCTCCAGGTTCGGGCCGTGGAAGAGCCCACCGCGGAAACTTGCCGGTCATCGGGTCGGTCGGCAGCGAACCTGTTCACCAGGCCGCTTGGGGACCTCTGTGAACAAGAAGTCGCACGTTCTGTGTAATATCTTCGGCGCCCCCGGCCTCCCAGAATGCGAACCTCGGTCCGCTGGTGGAGGGGCCGGCCATCACCCTGGCCGGCCGGCACACCAAAGTGCGCCGTGAGGGCTACGCCAAGTGAGGGCGTCAGAGAAGCGCGAAGAACTCCGCGGGCGTGAGACCGGCCTGTCTGAGCACCGAGCGGAGGGTGCCGATCGCAAGCTCCCGATGCATCGGCACGATGACCGTTCGATCGCCGCCTCGGAGCTTGACGTGGCTGCCTCGTTGACTGACCTGCACGAAACCGGCCTTGGACAAGGCGGCGATGACGTCGGCACCACCGACGACCGGCAGTGCCGGGCTCACGCCGACAGCTGGACCGTCGCGATGATGGGAGGTTCGACGACCTCGGGCATGGTCTCGTCCTCGAAGTACAGCTCGAGCGCTTCCCGCAAGTTCGCCAAGGCCTCGTCGACCGTCCGACCCTGGCTGGTCACCTCGACCTCCAGGGCGCGCGCGACGTACCACCCACCCTCGTGCGTGACCGCTGCGGTGAACTGCACGAGAACCACTCTACGGCGTAGTGGTTCGCGCCG